>WFQY01000164.1 GCA_015486815.1 Phycisphaerae bacterium
GTATTATTTATGAATTTGATATCAGGAAATACTCCCCGAACACGAACATATATATTTTTAAACGTAGAACCGATAACTGATATGTTACGATTTCTCAATTTTTCATCTCCCGAAAAGCAAAAGAAACTTCCCCAGGTATCGCTACCCATCTGACCCGCCTTGCTGCCGTCAAACACGCAATTATGGATCACCCCGTTACGGACATAAAAATCTCCCTTGTTGGGTTCAATATCAAAAAGATACAATCCCCATAATGAGCCTATGTGGCAGCCTGAAAAGATAAATCCATCGCTGTTTCCCACTATCGATACAATATTTCGTCCTGCCCTGTCAAAACGGCAATTTATGACTTTCAAATTTTTACATGTGCGGATATACAAACAGTCATATCTCGACTCTATTGCCTTGACGTTATATATCGTGGCATCGTTTGCGTCTAATACGGCAATAAGCATGAGAGGTTTAGCGGTACTGCCTCTGCCCTTACCGTCCTTTCCGATTTTCCAGTGCTTGCCGGAAACCGAAAGGTTAGGCGTACCATAAACAGTAAAGTTCATAATTGTTCCACCGTGAATCTCTATCGCTGCATGAGACGAATCGATGCCTCGAAAAATTGTCTTATCTCTGCTGAAACCGTTAAGCGTTACCGTATCATAAACTTTGATATCCTTTATCTGATAGACACCTGCAGGCAGATAAACAAACCCACCCCCGTTTGCTCTGACGTAATCGATCGCTGCCTGCAATGCCAATGTATCGTCGGTCTTCGCATCTCCACGAGCGTTTGTTTTATAGATGCCTTTACGAGCCAGGTCTGTCTTTACGTTGACGATGGGCCAATTCTCCGCAAATGCGGAACCGATACAAAACATCAGTACAGCAGTACAAATCGTCAATCTTTTAGTCATTTCAAAGGTCTCCATAAAATAGAATGATTGTTTAATATTCGTGCGGCGAATAAGTAGTCAAACTAACGCTCTTAAGGCACAAATTTATCGGGCGTCAGTACCTGGTAAATTGCGCTAATGTCAGTAGGGTCAGGTGACTGAACAGATGAACAATGACCATCAACCCAAGCAACATTAGCAGCTCCAACATGCCTTGCATGAGGTGTTCCGTCTTCCCAGAGGCCTGTACGGTAATAGAGACGCCATATTCCGAAATTCGGGTCGCTCCAAAGAACGGAATCTGCCAGCATCAGTGTTTCCGATGGACGCTCTACTGCGGATTCTTTAACGCCTTGATGTAATAGCCAATTAAACCCTATCCAGGAATACCGATAACCTCCTGATTTGGAAGCTATCTTCATCCCTAATGCCCCAGCTGCCGGACAATAGGAAAACTTACCCCAATCACTTTCACCTGTGCCTGAAGAATGCGGAAGATATCCCTTTGTCAGCTTATAATTCCACCACTGCCAGTAAATATAGCTTGGTGGGGTATTGAAAAAAATTCCGTTATTATCATCGAGATAGTATCGCACCGACATACTGAGCGTTCGTAAGTTATTCATACAAATAAGCGTTCGGGCAGATTCCCGCGCCCGGTTAAGCGCGGGCAGTAATATTGCAACCAAAACCGCTATTATCGCAACTACAACCAAAAGCTCAATCAAGGTAAAACCGTTTTTTCGCATGTGCACATCCCCTGCTTTGTAAGGGCGGGCATGAAACCCGCCCCTACTATTTTTGTACGGACGAATAATTATTCGCCCCTACTTTCTTCGCAAAAAACCAAATCCCATCACTAACAGTGCTATCGTTGCAGGCTCGGGAACGACATCAAAAGCACCCATATAGCTACCGTCTGAAGCACCTTCCGAGATACCAGTGGATATACCGGAGTCTAACCACAAAAAATTATCATCGGCAATATCGGTTGATGCAAATGTTACTGTTGTGGTGGTAGTAGTTCCAGTCCCCAGTGTTACGGTATTATTACCATTGGTATTTGTCGTGTTATTCCAAAAGGCAGAGTAATTTACCGTCAGCGCCTGTTTCCCGTCATTATCAATCCCTGTTGTGTTACTTACAAACAGATTATCCTTGATTTCTCCATTGCCGTCTCCGAGATAAGCATTGCCTGCTCCTCTCATGCCGGTATTGTTGTCGAAGAATGTACAGTGTTCAACCTTAATATCCGACACCCAATGTCCGGATACATCATAAGCATAGAGACCTGCAGTACCTGCACCATAAAACACACAGTTTTTGAATGTGGTATGTCGTGCATCTGTTCGCAAATAAACGGCATAGTCACCGGTATCTCTGGCATCAAAAATAATTCCATCAAAGATGTAGTTATCATCATAGCGCAAATACATATCTCCAGTCAGATCAAATACTACTTTGTCCGTTCCGTTCCTCTGAAAAGTAATGGATTCCGGGCCATTACCGCTTAAGTCGGGCATCGATGTATAGGTTCCAGCATGGATATTGAGAATATCACCAGCACTCGCCGTGGCATAAGCGGCGCTTACGGTTGCGTAGGTCTGACCAGACCCAACCTGTAGCGTAGTTGCACTCGCAAACGATGAAATCATTAAAACGACAACAAAAATGTTTCTTACATTGTACATAATATTTTCCTTCCTAAATAAGGTAATCCTAACATTTAACGTTTAACTAACAAAAAGTTGTAGCAATCTTTTTCTTGTCTATCTTTTCTTTCTGGCGAAAAGCAGGCCACCAATCCCTAACAGTGCAATTGTTACGGGCTCAGGAACGACATCCACCTTGATATTGTCATATCCGTTGAGGAATGCGTGGGTTTCATTGCTTCCACCACCACTCACAAAGCATTTGGCTACTGCAAGGGACCCTACATTTAATCCATCCTTGAACGACTGGTTACTGAGTTCAGTCCAGTTAGCATCCCCTTCTTTCTTCACTTTGATGCTGAAAGTATGTGCGGGAACATTAGCTGTCATCTCATATTCATACCATGTATCGTTTGACATGGATGAAAGAAGCTCGAGATCACCGGTGTTTGTAGTTACATAAATTTTTCCATTTGCATCATCCATTTTTACCACGGTAAGCTCCGCCCATCCCTCTGCGTAGAATCCTGTGCGTCCGACCTTGTCGGGATGTGTTTCCCCTCTATCGTTGACAATCTGCCACCAGGTTATCTGATACACACCATTGTTGCCGGCATTACCAAAATGAAGCTGGGTGTAAGAACCTCCGTCTTTCGATCTGATTACTCCAACCGTTCCCGCTCTTGTCGCTAATGACGCCCAGCTTGCTGGTGAATAATCATTTCCGGAATTGTTCGAACTCCATGCCACACTCGAAGCAGAGTCGATTTGACCGCCCCAATCGCCACCCTTGACAGTGGGGGTTGCCCAATTATCAAAGTATGTATCAACCAAAGCTGCATTCACCGACAAAGAAGCCAACAAAACAACCGTTACCATTACCATTACATTCTTCATCACAATTTCCTCCAAAAAAATAAAATTACATTTAACATTACCTATTCCGCTGGCAGCCAAAGTGGACTGCGATTGTTATATCCGTTATCCACATCAACAATAAGCTCATCAGCCCTTTTTAATACACAATGTCCATCGACAAAACCAACATTCACCGTCTTACCGAAATGCCTGCCGTTTATCGCATCGTTTACAACCTTCGGGTCAAGACTTATCGCAGGTGCCGAATTATACATCAATCCCGGAATATATATCCTGCCATATATATACGACGGATTTAATGTCGCCTGCCGCCAAATCGCAGCTGTACTTCCGTGATCAACTACCAAAAGCGTCATTGACGGATACGGAATTGCCTGCAATCTCAAAGGTGTGGAATTATTTCCCCAAGGGCAGATATGACCATTAACAGCATAATTTCCCTGACAGATATTATCGCCTTCGAACGGCAGATCCACTTTCCGCGAAGGGCATTTGAGCAATGTCCTGTCCGTTTTAACACCCGTTTTTCCAAGCTCATTATAGGCAAGCTGAAACCAATACCAAATCCCGTGTGCACGGGCATAAGGTCCGACCCAACCGTCGGGAGGAACCTGTCCGGGTCTGATTTCCACCTGCCGGGGAAACGTCCCGTTTTCATTTTCATACATCGTCAGCCCCATCAATAGCTGCTTTACATTTGCAGAGCACATTACCGCTCTGGCCTGCTCGCGGGCACTATTGAGTGCGGGAAGTAGTATCGAGACCAAAACCGCGATTATCGCGACTACCACCAAAAGTTCGATAAGTGTAAAACCGTGTAGTAGTGGATTAGCGGTGTTGGTGGTATGCTTATGCTTGTGTTTATTTTGACAAAACGTTTTCAATTTTGCACTCCTTTTAACGAAAGGGCTTTATTATGAAAAATTCTA
>WFQY01000165.1 GCA_015486815.1 Phycisphaerae bacterium
ACCCAGCTCCATACATCTCGCCAGATCCAGCATTGAACGACATTGAAGGGCTTATTTATTTTTATCGGCTTTGCTGGCGAAATAATAATTTTAGATGTACCTTTTTTTATTCTGCGATATGTTAATTTTGCTGTTTTCTTTCCCCATAAGGGACATTCGGAGGACGCTTCGAATTTTGCAACTGCGTTTTGTGTCAAAACTTTCCAGCCGGCAACGTTTTCGAAATCAATAAGAGGGACGACGCGAGGTTTTTTAATTCCATCACCGGTAAGCATATCAGAAGGTAAGGGATAAATATTGTTTGCGCCGAGAGCATAAGAAATGAGAAACAATAAATTTAAACAGATAATCTTTGCCTTTCCGTAAGAAGAAATCATTTTTCGCCTTTCCTTATTATATGTATTACACCAATGAGGTTAATGCCATATTCGCCTTTTTCATTTGTCCACCAGTTTGTGTCTCTGTTTGCAAAACGAATAGCATAGCGTGAATCAAGATGTATTTTGTGATGGATGTCGGGTAACCAAATGCCTAATTGATACCAGCCGGGCTTGAAATTGTCCGAAATGTTGATAGATGTTTCTATCGTATGCGTCAATATTGTGAATTGTCTGTCGTTAGGCTTGTAAGGCTGCCAGCTTCTTACATCAGCGTTCGGAACTTTAAAAGCGTATACATTGCCATCGATGTCAATCAAACAGAAATATACATAGCGTTTTCTTATCGGGGCTGAAAATCCGAAATTTTTCAGTTTCGCTGTAACGGAAATTTTTTCGCCCTTATATGCGGTTTGTGGAAATGTTGCTGATATCAGCTGAAGGTTATAGCCGAGATGGTCGCGGATATATTCAAACTGAGTTCGGGTAACAGTGTTACCGAATTGGTCTTTGAAATAGTCGGGTGAGAAGGGGAGTTTATTTTTTCGCAGGTCATAGGCGGTGAGTTTATTTTTCATCCAGTGATCGATCGCATAGGGTTTGCCTTCATAATCAGAATAACAATGTGCTAAGCTCAAACAAGTATAATGTTGATTGCGTAGTCTAATAGCTGCTCGTAGGCCGTCGTTCGGAAAGTCGGATTGAACTTGCTTACGTGGTAGTTGGATAAGATTCGACCAGAATAATTCTCCCTCGATGAGCATATAAGGAGCGGACTTTAATACGAAATTATATAGTCTGCGATTTTCGCCGGTAGCATTCGGTGAGTATTCGCCATTGGTAGAATCTTCAGCTAAGAATGCGTCATTGTTAAGTCCGAATCGGTTTATGTATTTTACTCGCTCTTTGTTGAAATAGGGAGAGTCAAGTATTCCCAAAAGTGCTTTTGGCGTTCGCATAAGTACGGGGCAATCTTTATCAGCTAACGCATCGCATAGTGCTCGGACTATTTCGCCACGAGTTACAAAATCGTGATTGTCGGTATAACGATCGGAATGCCATTCGCCCCACGCACCGAAGAAACCCGCATACATTGCAAAAATCACATCGGAATATTCATTCAAGATCGGCGTAAGCTGTTTTATATGTTTAAGCATTATTTCAGGATCAGCTCCACTATGACAGCTCATATCTTTTTCATAAGCGAATCGTAAAATTACTTTATAGCCGAGTTCTCTTACACGTTGCAAACTTCGCTTGATGAGTGAAAGTTTATGCTCCGAAATCGACCTATCATTAAATTTGGTAAGGTAACAATATGCCTGCATAACCGTAACGCCAAACGGTCGCCAACGCTGCATTCCGAGAATCCATTGGTCGTCGGTGAATATCGCTGGCGGCGGAACGTGCGGTGCAATCGATTTTGACGGTGCAGGAAGTCTGTTAGTACTATGTGCGTCTTCGCCTATGCGTGTCTCATAGCGAAAGCCACGTTCGGGGTTTGGCAGGTCTACCGTTCCCCACGCATCGCAGGCACGTAAAGCGTGAAATCGAATTGTTGTCGGCTTTGAATTTCCCATCGCTGTAATATTCGATACGGAGAAAATCAATACCAAAGACAGAATGTTACATAAGTTCGACATAAATTATTTGTCCTGATAGAACGTTTTACCCTTTAAAATTTTATCGAATGTTTTATTTAGTGTTGCAAAGTATCTGTATGCACCGACCTGAATTGTTCCCGGGTCGAAATTGCCTTTGAAGCTACCGCCTGTTACTTGACGTAAACGAATTTCCACCTTGTTAGCGGGATAATATTTTTTAGGTATTGCAAAGCTTATCTCTCCGGGCTTACTGACCTGACCGATTTTCCGCCAATGATTTTTAGTTCTACTCGTTCGCACTTCGAGCATAATTCTGCCAGTTTTTTGCCAGTCAATATGCAATTCGACTCGTCCGCTCTTCTGAATAATGCCGGGAAGATAGTGCTCGTAAACAACGTAATCGTTTTTGAAAAATACCCATCGGTTCGTGTTGAATGCGCATAAAAATGACTTCAATGGCCGAGAGTGGTTGCCGTAAATGAGAAATCTCGTAATGAATTGATAACGATTGTCATAGATGATTTCACCTGTTCCCAACCGTAACGAGCCGAATCGTCGATATTTCGGCATTAGTTTCGAAATACGAATTTTGCGGTATTGTATTTTGCCTCTGCTCATACCGTATTGTCCAAAACGGAGAGCTGAGCGTGCGGGAATGATTTTGTCGGGTGCTTCGAATATGAATTTGTATTTTGTCCATTTATTTTTTGGTATCCACCAGCCAAGGTGTTCGTTGTATGAGGTCAATCCTATTTCGGGTGAGCCATTATTGTTCGAAGCTAACATCTCGAATTGCAGCTGATATATGCTATGTGGTTTAATAGATATTGGCGGTGAGAGCCAATAGCCAAAGCCCTTTGACAAAGGGAATATCGATAGCTCGACATCGCCAGAATCGAGAGATTTTTTCTCGCCTTTACCGTATAAAGACCAGTCGGTGAATTTAGGTCTAATATCACAGCTTTGCCCAAAAGATATAATGCTGATTTTACAGAAAAGAAAAAATGCTATTGCAAGCAAGTTTGGTAGCTTATTCGTCTTCACCGTTGCCACTCCATAAACGGTTGTCGCCTGGTCCGCCTATCTCTGTCAAAGATTTTTCAATCGGCCGTCCTGTTTCCGAAACAACCACATATCCCAGTTCCTTATATGTCGAAGCGGACGAATGGCCGTCCAAAAATACGACGCATGCACGATTCAAATGCCTCGCATCCGCAGGGGAATATTTAAGAGGTCCTAATTTTGGATTTTTCGGTGCGAAATATCTTGCGCCCTTACTCACCGCCATTTTTGGCGGGTCCATACAATATGCATGCTCGCCGTGCGGAATGTTCGAGCCACGAGAATCGCCGAAACAAATTGTTTTTGCGGGAATCTCTATCGAGTTTATGCTGTTAGGGAAATTATTGCATTTACCATCTTTGTCATCGTCGCGGGTGTTGGAAAGATATTGATAATTGAAGCCGTAGGCACCGTTGCGAAGATTGCGAACATATTTTAAATCTTTAAGGGTGGGACAGATGAAATAATCATTATCCATCGTTAGCGCTTTGTTGAAATCTTGCTCGGATGAATATTTGTACGGGTTTATTACATATCCCATTCCTTCGTTGAGAAACCAAATCCAGCGTGGATAATATCTTTTGTATGGGCCGACCGGTATGCTGTTCCACGAATGACTTATAGGCGATGACTTACGAAGTCTGTCGGGCGGAAATACGCCATTATTGCTGTCGAGATATAATTGCATAGATACGCCCAATCGATGCATATTCGAGAGGCACTGAACTTTAAGAGCTTCTCCTCGGGCATTGTTCAAGGCGGGTAGCAGAATCGCGACCAGTAGGGCGATAATCGCTACTACTATTAGTAACTCCATCAATGTAAATGCTTTTTGTGTTTTCATATTTTCAATTCTCTTGATGAAATTGTAGGTTCGATGTTTCCTTTTTTCTTCTCGATAGGAAAGCCGAGCTCGCGTGGCGACGGACCGACGAATTTGCTTTGTTTGCCTTCGATTTTGATTGTATCATCGCTGATAGTTACCGTTGCATATATAGGGTCTTTGTAAGGTGCGGTGTATTTTATCCACGGATAATGCGAATCAACGAGTGCATTATATCTGATTGTCTGATATCCTTCGCCCATCCAGTAG
>WFQY01000166.1 GCA_015486815.1 Phycisphaerae bacterium
GATTTGAAGTGTCGAATTACCGATTTGAGACATTAAATTACCGATTCTATGTTTCGATTGCTTGAAAATTTGTCAGCCAGCTGGCGGAGTAGAATAAAATCTATTTTACTGACTTATTGTTTTATCCTCTGTTTTCTGATATACTGTCGGAATAGGATAGTCAAATTTTCATATAAAGGGAATATTATGGCGTCGGTATGTTTCTACTTTCAAGTACATCAGCCCTGTCGTCTCAAGAGGTATAGTGTCTTTGATACTACACCTGATTACTTTGATGAATATAAAAATTCACAAATACTACGCAAGGTAGCGGACAAGTGCTACCTGCCTGCAAATCAGCTATTGCTCGAATTGATAAATACCTTCGGCGGACAGTTTCGATGCGCCTTTTCGCTTACAGGTGTGTTGATAGAACAGCTCCAAAAATACTATCCTCAAGTGCTCGATAGCTTTAAGGCACTTGCGGACACCGGCTGCGTCGAATTTCTCTCGGAAACTTATTATCATTCGCTTTCGTTTTTGTACAGCAGAGAGGAATTCGCTGAGCAGGTAAATATGCATCGTACGCTCATCCGCCACACTTTCGGGCTCGAACCTAAAGTCTTTCGCAATACCGAGTTAATTTATAATAATGAGCTTGCACATCTGGTATCGCAGCTTGGGTTTATCGGTACACTATGTGAAGGGGCAGACCATATTCTGCTCGGCCGATCGCCAAACTTCCTATATCGTCCGCCAAGATGTCCGGAAATGACGCTGCTTTTGAAAAATTACAGGCTCAGTGACGATATTGCATTCAGGTTCAGCAATCGCAGCTGGAAGGAATGGCCTTTGACAGCGGAAAAATTCGCTCACTGGGTTAATCAGGTCAATGGCAACGGATATACGGTCAATCTGTTTATGGATTATGAAACGCTTGGCGAGCATCAATGGGCGGATACGGGGATATTCGACTTTATGCGTCATCTGCCAGAGAAGATTCTCCAATACGGGACAAATGATTTCAAGACGCCATCGGAGGTAATCGCTTCGTATCCTGTTAGCGACGAACTCGATGTGCCTCATATGGTAAGCTGGGCGGATACCGAGCGAGATCTGTCTGCGTGGTTGGGCAATGCGATGCAATCGAATGCTCTGCACGAGCTATATCGGCTCGAGGAGCAGGTCAAAGATGCGGGCGATCCGGAAATTCTCGCTGATTGGCGTAAGCTTCAGACATCCGACCATTTCTATTATATGTGTACGAAATATTTTGCGGACGGTGATGTGCATAAATATTTCAATCCGTACGAGTCGCCTTATGATTCGTATATCAATTTTATGAATGTTCTGGACAATATCAGATATAGGCTAAGGCAGGTGTCAGCTCGCAAGCAAACGCCCGAGTCGAAAAAATTAGCTATTCCGCACAAATCGGGTATCGACAAAAGCCAACTGCTCGACAGGGCTGAACTACTCAACGACCGGTGAAGGGTTTACGATAGACAACGCGAAGCGCAGAAAGCACGCAAGTGCCGTTTCGATACGTTCAGCCCCATCGTGGCTGAACTGCTCAACGCCCGGTTGCTGAGTAATTCGCCGATAGGCGAATTGTATCGAAGCACAGGTAATGCTCGCAATGATGTAAAACTGTACCGTTGAGGTGTGGGAAAGTGAGAGCAACGCAGATGGCTCGTGAAATTCTTACAGGCAATAGTCAGCTACTTGTGGCAATCGATAGAGATTACGCCATCAGAGAATTATATTATCCGCTCATCGGACAAACCAACCATCTCAGCCAATCGGGCATAAAGTTTATCGTCGGGGCGGATAAAAATTTTTCGACGATCGATAGTAATAATTGGCGGATAAAGGCTCACTACCTAAAAGAAACCCTTTGCAGCTCGGTTTCGCTATCGAATAACAAACTTCAGCTTATCTTAAAATGCTATGATACAGCAGATTTTCATCTGCCAGTGCTGATTCGAAAAGTCTCGGTAAGAAATCTCGCAGACCATCAAAGAACGATAACAATATACGCCAAACAAAATTTCGAACTGCACAATCAGGGATTAGCGACGCATAAGACATTCGATCAACAGCATCGTTTGGCGGTGCATTATGCAGGCTGGCTTTACGCTACTACAGCTTTTCTGAACGAAAACAGCGAATCGATAGCTAAACGTTGCTATTTTGTGACGCCCGATGAGCTATCCGAAATGTTGAATAATGAAGATACGGAAAACGTCAGCTATATCAAAACGGATATTTCGCTTGGCGGATTTCAGGAAGGTGAATTGTATTTTATCGTTATCGTAACGGAGTCGCTTAAACAGGCGTTTGAGTACCTCGAAGAGATAAAGCGGCACAGCGCCGCTCAGCTTATCGAGCGTAGTTGTGCTTATTGGCGATTGTGGACGACAGGTACGAATATCAATTTTGGCAATCTGCCAGCCAGAGTTGTAGATGGTTTCAAACGCTCGCTTCTGACGATAAGAATGCACACAAACGAGAACGGCTCGATTATTACCGATATCGATTTTGACAAAGGCGGCCGAGCTTCGCAGGGATTTATGCGGACGATGTCCGCTGCTATTACCGCACATGCATTCGACCTTGCAGGGCTGCCCGAGCCTGCGAGATGGTTTTATTCCGCAATAGCAAGCGGAATGAAAAGATGCAAAAAAGTCCTGCCACGATATAATCCCGATTGCTCGCCCGCTGAGATATGCGACGCTGAACATCAACCGAAATTCTCGCGTATAACCGATTCTGCAATTTTATTATGGGGGCTTTGGCGTCATTACTTTAGGTTTCGCGATATAGAATATATTCGTTCGCTTTGGCCTAACCTTATCAAACCGCTTGCAGATTCGCTCGTCGAAAATCTCAAGCCTCCTACATATCTTCCGCCAGCGGAACCGGATATTAAACGTCATCATAAACAAGAAGCTATTAC
>WFQY01000167.1 GCA_015486815.1 Phycisphaerae bacterium
GGATGGCTGAACGTATTGCCGCAAAGATGTTACCGATAATGAGGTTTTTCATAAAAGTGGGCAAAGCGGTTTTTTATCTGCGGGGCAGAGTCATTGAATTTATTCGTTTCATCGGTGGCGTAGCTGTTTTGTTCGGTGAACTTATTCGATGGATAGTAATGGCTATTGTTCGGCCTGGCGTAAAATTCAGACATTCTGCGCTAATAGCTCAGATGGTTCGTGTAGGCGTTCGTAGCATAGGCATCATTACACTGGTTCAGATATTCATCGGCATAATATTGGTTTTGCAGATATCTCCTACGTTAGCGGATTATGGTCAGCTCGATAAAGTCGCGAATGTCATAGGAATTGCGGTATTTCGTGAACTTGGGCCATTGATAACAGCAGTGGTACTATCAGGTTTCGCCGGTGCATCGATAGCAGCGGAATTGGGAGCGATGGTAGAAGCTGAAGAGATAAAGGCTCTTCGTGCACATGCCTTGAATCCGATAAATTTTCTTGTTGTTCCGCGTGTGTTAGCGACGATATTTATGATGGTCTGCCTGACAATTATTTCCGACGTCGTTGGCGTGCTCGGTGGATTTCTTACAAGTGTATTCGTTTTGGGCATAGATGCTCAGATGTATCTTCAAAATACTCAATCGTCTTTGGTTGTTCAGGATTTTATTACGGGGCTGGTAAAGGCGGGCGTTTTCGGTATGCTTATTAGTCTAATTGCCTGCTTTCTCGGACTTCGCGTTACAGGCGGAGCGGAAGGAGTCGGACGAGCTACCACGCAGACAGTTGTTTTCAGTATAGTCGCATTGATAGCGACTGATTGTTTGTTTACTGCTTTCTTTTATACGATGGGCTGGTAATGGCAGAAGTTGTCGTAGAAGTTATCGATTTGGTAAAGTGGTTTAGCGATCGTCAGGGGCGTAAAATACGCGTGCTCGACGGGGTCAATATCAAGGTGTATGAAGGTGAAACGTTAGTGATAATGGGCGGTAGTGGCTGTGGTAAAAGTACGCTGCTGAACTGTATGATAGGGGAGTATCGTCCGGACGAAGGGCATATAAAAATATTCGGCAGAGATATAACCGAGCTTGACGAATTCGAGATGAACGAAGTCCGAAAGAAATTCGGAATATTGTTTCAATCGGGCGCTTTGTTTAACTCTATGACGGTAGGGGAAAATGTAGCATTGCCTCTTATAGAACATAGCGAAATAGACCCGTCGATAGTTAATATTATTGTTACGATGAAACTCGAGCAGGTAAAGATGCTACCGCATCGCAACAAATGGCCGGCTCAGCTTTCCGGAGGACAGAAAAAGCGTGCGGGTCTTGCACGTGCAATTGCTCTCGATCCGCAGGTGTTATTCTATGACGAACCGTCAGCGGGACTTGATCCGGTAACGGTAGCTGCGATTGATGAGCTTATAATTTCGTTATCCAAAAAGCTCGGTGTAACATCCATTGTCGTTACGCACGATATAGGTTCTGCGTTTAGAATAGCGGACAGGATGGTAATGCTACATTCGGGAAGGGTGCTGAAAATAGGAACCAAAGCTGAATTTAATGAGTTGAGGAATAAATCGGAAGATGAACTTAGTGGCGTTGACGAAAAAATCATCAGGCAGTTTTTGCTTGGCGAAGGCAAGGGACCTTTGACAGATTCCGAAGGTTTAAGTGAATATGAAAAATTAATGATTACCGGTTTCGCTGTATGAAAGTTAATATAAGGAACGATTATGCGAGGAGAACATAACGAGCTGAAAGTCGGCATTACGGTAACGATAGCATTGGCACTGTTTGTGATCGTATTGATATTTATCGGTCAGTGGAGCAATATCTTTGCAAAGACCAAACGGCTTCACATTCGTTTTGATCATCGTTACGGGGTGCAGGGTCTGCGAGTAAAAGATCCCGTTCGCGTCGGCGGCCTGAATGTTGGCAGGGTAAAGAAAATCTGGCTTGAGTGGGATACTATCAAAGGGAATGCCAACCCCCAAAAACGGTTGTTTGTCCACGTCTTGGCGGAAATACCAGCTGGAATAATCTTGTACAAAGATTGCAAAGTTAGTATAGGAACAAAGTTTGTAGGCGAAGGGGGAACGCTTGATATAATCGATACGGGCTCAAAAGGTAAACCTATAAGTCAGGATTACGTTATCGATGGTCAACCGCCAGCCAGCTTTGCACAATTGACACAGGTGTTATCAGCTCAGCTTGATGAAAATAATCCGTCGAGCTTGATTTCACAGATCAAGAGTCAGCTTAATCCCGAAAATGCAAATTCTCTGGTAGCAAAGATTCACCAAATACTCGACAATCTGAGTGTCGTATCGATACGCATAAAGACTCAACTCGACGAAAAACAAAAAGCGAGCCTGATGGCGAAGATTCATCAGGCTATTGATAATGTCGATGCGACGACAGCTGCCATTCGTAAAGAAATGGATGCGGGTATAACCGATTCGACCCTTGCACGTATTCATCTTGCGCTCGACAATCTGAACGCATCGTTAAGCAGTGCGAGAAAGATGATAGAGCAAACGCAGCCAAAAGTCGTCTCAACCGTTACGCATATAGAAAACACCTCCAAACGTATCGACAAAGACATATCTATGCGGCTCGCCAATGAGATGGACAAGAACAATAAAGATTCGTTGATGGCGAAATTACATCAGGCATTGGACAATGCCAACGCGAGTATGACTAATCTGAAAACAATGACACAGACGGGAAAAGAATTGTTGGTGATAAACAAAGACAACTTGCAAGCTATGATTGACAATCTCGCTGAGACCGCTTCACATCTGAAAGCAACCGCTAAGGAATTGCGCAGACATCCGTGGCGGCTTCTGTATAAGCCCGATCAGCCTGAGCGTGAATATGCAAATCTGATGGAATCGGCAAGGGCGTTTTCGGATGCAGCTGCTACTCTAAAGCAGGCGAATACGAAACTCGTTCAGCTGGCGAAATTACATCCGAAGGGAATCGATCCTAACGATCCGGAATTACAGAAAATTCGAGAGCAGATCAAAAAGACTTTCTGTAATTTCGAACAAGCCCAGAAAAAACTTTGGAATCTGTTGAAGATGAAATCATAATGTCAGAAAACTCCGCTCGCTGAGTAATTCGCCGGGAGGTGAATTGTATCGAAACAACGGAGCGATCTTATTTAATGATTACCGGAAAACATTTTCATATAC
>WFQY01000168.1 GCA_015486815.1 Phycisphaerae bacterium
CAAAATCGGGGCGGACGGAATCCATTCAGTTTGAGGAGCTTAATATAAACTCATTTCCCCATCGCTGCTAAACTGGAAAAGTGCTGATAATATGAGAACCGCTCGTTCGGTGCTGATGTTAGAGTTTATTCTGTTTCTTATTTGGCTGGCACAACAATGATTGCACAAAAGCAGGCATAAGTCGCGATAGGAAATATCTATCGTTACCGACGGAGATTTGTTTGATGATAGCGTTACCAAAGCGATTTCTTTTTGCAAATCGGTAATTCGTAGTTTGATACTCTCAGCTGATATGCCAGCATTTGAAAGTCTGCGCACAAATATCGGTTTTAGCTTATCAAAAAGGGCATCGATATTTACCAACGCTACCATAGAAGAAGCTGTCTTTGTCAATGAGATGATTTTTCTGAATTTCAGGCCTATCTCAGCGAGAATATCTTCGGGTGCGAATGTGAAAGTTATTACTTTGGCGTTTTTGTCGATAGAAAGCTCAGCAAGATATTTTATCAGGTCAATGCAAGCGTCTCTATCACGATATGCAATGTCAATGACATTTTCCATCGCATCACCCCACGCCATTATGCATGCTTGTAATTTGTCTCGCCGCGAGAACGCACCGAAGATGGAAATATTATCTTTTTCGTTAGATCGTAGCTGCCAATATCGAAATTGTTTGTCGTCAATGTATTCAACGAACAGCTTACCTTTATGGCATTCGTTGTGTAGGTCTCGCCAGAGTTCAAGTTCATCCGGCAGAACTAATTTCCGAATTTTCCATTCTCTCGTTATACTCGTTGTATCTGTTTTAATAATATCCATTGGCGATATTCGTTTGACGCCGCCTGCTATCGGTTCGATGAGCATCTGATATGATTCTGTCGGAACAGCTACATATCCGAATCGCGAATAAAATTTTGTCAATCCGCCGAGTCGTGCAATATCGATACCGCTTGACGCAAGAAACTTTTGATTTTCTTCCATAAGTTTATGTCCCAGCCCCTTGCCCCGCAGATTCGGATCGATAGAAACCTCGCCCACCGATGCCTTTGTTAGCGTCAGCTTTTCGTAATGCACGACAAATAAACTGTTAAGAACAGAACCCAACAATTTTCCTTCTTCTTCCATCAGTAGAATTTTACTCGTGCCAGCTTTGACTCCCGCTGATACATAATTTTCGAGTATCCCAGCATGTTTATCATCCCAGCTAAAAATCTTCCGCCAGAATGGAAAAATAATGTTAAGGTCTTTATCCTCTGCAATTCTGAAGTTCATTGGAATTTACCCTTTTAATGATTTGATGAATTCGTCTATTCGGACGACTTTTCCGTTTAATCGCGACTGTTCAGCTGCAAAGCCAATGATGTGCGACGTAATAGCTTCTTTGAGAGATACATTCACAGCGTTTTTATTTGCGGTGCCTTTTTCAACTGCATCTAAAAAGCTATGAATTAATCCGAAATCGCCGCCACCGTGTGAGCCTTCGGGAAAGCCTGTGTGAATTTTTTCCGTATGCTTGAGAAGAAAATCCGATAGCTCGATATGCCCATAGACCGGCGAATGCATAACCCCCTTAGTTCCGAATACGGTAAACGTTCGTCCGACACCACCCGTAATCGAGCCATAGAGTTCCGACGGATGCTTAGGCCAAGCTGCCCCGAACCCTTGCATCGTAAATGCTACCGTTAACTCATCTTCAAATTCAATATTGACTACCTGATGATCGACCACGTCGTTATCGCAATGATAGACGCATCGTCCGAATGGTCCTTCTTCAAGAGCCTGCCATCTTATTTTCGGGTCTGTCGAAGGAGATACCTGCCACTGTCCCCCGCCATAGCCAATATCGGGCCCTAATTCCTTTATATAGATTTTTATTGCGGAATACGGGCATTGATGCTCATAAGGGCAGCCAGCGGTGCATCTTTCGGGTGCACCGGCAGGTGCGTTTTCGGGCTTGAAATGCGTCAACGCCCCGAAGCTCGAAACCCGAATCGGCTTTCTGCCATTGGCGAACCAAACGAGAATATCCAAATCGTGGCACGACTTTGCAATTATCATCGGACTTGAGCCAGCGACATTACGATAATTACCACGCACAAAACTATGAGCCATATGGTCGAATGTTACGTTTTCCTGATAATCGATAGTAATCGTTTGTCCGATTTTGCCCGAGCTGATTATCTCGTGCGCTGTCGAATAGTAGGGGGTATATCGCAGGCAATGACAGATTTGAATCAATCGATCGCTCCGGTCTGCAAGCTCCAAGAGATGCAAACAATCTTCGATTGTCGGTGCGATGGGTTTTTCTTGAAGAACGTTATATCCCTTTTTCAGGGCAGCTTCCGTTACCGGAACGTGAAGTCTATCGGTCGTAGCATTTATCAGCACAGGTGCTAATTGCGGTTTATCTAAAAGCTCTTTCCAATCGTGAAATTGTCTGTCTTTCGGAATATTATGTTCGTTAGCGAATATTTCGCGATGCTCATCGTTCGGATCAGCTATCGCGATGAATTTCAGCCTTTGCGGAAATCGTTTTGCAAATCCGCCATACGTCAGTACGCCTCTCGAACCAGCTCCGACAAGGACAGCTTCCGTAGCCATAAATCCAACTCCCATTAATATCGTTATATACTCAAACTGACCAATTTTAAATACTGTTTTTGCGTAACTCTTTATTTACCAATAATTATACAC
>WFQY01000169.1 GCA_015486815.1 Phycisphaerae bacterium
ACATAAGAAAATGCAGGACGCTATTCCAAAAGCTAATGCGCTCATAGAAGCGCTCGGATACATTCAGCGGTTCGCTGGCCGAATTATTGTCGTAAAGTTTGGCGGCTCGCTTATGGATAACCAGCGCGCTATCGAAACGATTTTGACCGACCTTGTATTTATGTCAACCGTCGGTATCAGACCGGTGGTAATTCACGGCGGCGGTAAGGAAATAACGCAGGCACTTTCGCAAGCTGGGATAGATGTGCGTTTTGTACAGGGACGCCGTTATACCGACCAGCGAACGCTTAGCATCGCAGAGCATATATTATGTACAAAAATCAACCGCAATCTGGTCGATAGGCTCAATAGCCTCGGCTCAAACGCAATGGGCTTACATAGTCTATCCAGTTGCGTCCTCTTTGGCCAGCGGATGTTCCTTGACGGCGATGATGGCAGGAGAATCGATGTCGGATACGTCGGACAGGTAAATCAGGTAAATTCGTATCTGCTCAGGGTATTATGCGAAGCAGGCACCATACCGATAATCGCTCCGATTGCCCTCGACCAGATGGGCGGAAAACTCAACGTAAACGCAGACGATGCCGCTGGCGAAGTGGCAGCTGCCCTGTGTGCGGAAAAGCTCGTCGTCCTTTCCGACACACACGGTATCAGGCTCGAGCCCGACAATCCCGATTCGCTCGCAAGCACTCTTACCGAACAGCAGATAAAGGATTTGATAGACAAACAAGTAATAACCGCTGGTATGCTGCCCAAGGTCAATGCTTGCCTACGAGCCATTAGCGCTGGCGTAAATAAAGCTCATATAATCGATGGCCGACTTGAGCATTCGCTACTACTTGAAATCTATACCGACAAAGGCGTAGGAACACAGATTATAAAATAAAATATTCAAACTGACCGAGTTAACATAAAATTATTTATTCCTACCGCGTCATTCCGCACGAAGCGAAGCGGAGATGCGGAATCCATATTGGAAATTTGAAATTTGAGATCTGAGATTATCTTTTTGGGAGTTTTGACTGATGCAAACATCCGAAATTATCGCACAATACGAAAAAACGGTAATAGGCAACTATAACAGGCTGCCTATTGTAATAACTCGCGGACAGGGCTGTTATATGTACGACCTTGAAGGGCGTGAATATCTCGATATGTTTCCCGGCTGGGCTGTCAGTGGCCTCGGCCATTGCCACCCGAAAGTTGTCGATGCAATACGCCAACAAGCCGGCGAACTGATTCATATCGATAATACATTCTATAATATCCCCCAGGGTAAATTAGCCCAGATGCTTTCGGAGCGAAGTTTTGGCGGTAAATGCTTTTTCTGCAACAGTGGTGCCGAAGCAAACGAAGCTGCTATCAAACTCGCTCGTCTCGTAGGCGGCGAACAGAAACGATACAAAATTATCACGATGGAAAAAAGTTTCCACGGCAGAACATTTGCATCGATGACCGCTACAGGACAATCGAAAACGCACGCAGGCTTTCAGCCGCTCGTCCCGGGGTTCACCTATGTCCCCTTCAATGACTTCAACGCCGTCGAGCAAGCAATCGACGACGAAACCATCGCTGTTATGCTCGAACCGATTCAAGGCGAAGGCGGAATAAACATCGCCGATGAGCAGTATATTCGTTCGCTGCGTCAATTATGCGACGAGCGAAATATCCTGCTGATTTTCGATGAGGTGCAAACAGGCCTCGGACGTACGGGAAAATGGTTTGGCTATCAGCATTACGATATTACCCCCGATATTATCACTCTTGCGAAAGCCCTTGGCGGCGGAGTGAGTATCGGTGCGATTATCGCAAAACCCGACGTCGCTGAATATCTCAAACCCGGCACACACGCTTCGACCTTCGGCGGAAATCCGCTCGCTTGTGCCGCTGGCATCGCTGTCATCGAAGCTATCGAGCAGGACAATCTTCTGCAAAACGCTGAAAATATGGGGCAATATTGCAACGATAAACTACTCGAGCTTAAAGAAAAAACGCATCTGATAAAAAATATCAGACATCGCGGACTGATGATAGGCATCGAACTTACCGTCGCATGCGACAAAATAGTCTCGATAGCCCTCGAAAAAGGCCTGCGAATCAATTGCACTCAACATAACATCATTCGTATGCTGCCCGCAATGATAGTTACTGCAGAGCAAATCGATAAAGCCATCGAAATACTGTCCGATACGTTCGAACAATACGAACGTACGGTTCAGCAGGAACAGGAGCAAGCACAATGACAAAACATTTCATCAATATATTAGACCATTCACCGGAATATCTCGGAGAGCTTATCGACCGTGCGATAGAGGATAAAAAATTATTCAAACAGGGAAAGCTTCCTCAGCCATTCAAGGGCAAAACCCTTGCGATGTATTTTGAAAAGCCCTCGCTTAGAACACGAATGAGTTTCGAAGTTGCTATGATACACCTTGGCGGTAATGCGATGTATCTTACCGCCGCTGAAATAGGGCTCGGAAAGCGCGAACCGATTAAAGACGTCGCCCGTGTCGTTTCCGGTATGTGCAACGGTTTTGTCGCCCGTACATTTAGCCATCAAGCTGTCGAAGAGCTTGCAAAATTCGCTTCTATTCCCGTTATCAACGCACTTACCGATTTTAACCATCCCTGCCAAGCGATGGCTGACCTTATGACGGCAAAAGAACATTTCGGAAAACTCGCAGGATTGAAACTCGCATTCATAGGCGATGGCAATAATGTCGCTCGTTCGCTGTCAGCTCTTTGTGGCAAACTCAATGTCAAATTCGTACTCGCAGGTCCCCAAGCATATCATTTGAAAAACGATTTTGTCAAGATGCTCAAAGCCAACATCCCCGACGCCGATTTCGCACAGACGACCGACCCGAAAGAAGCTATCAAAGACGCCGACATAGTCTATACCGATACGTGGATCTCAATGGGCCAAGAGCAAGAGAAGCAAAAACGAATAAATGATTTCGCAGGCTATCAGCTAAATAGTGAAC
>WFQY01000170.1 GCA_015486815.1 Phycisphaerae bacterium
AGAGTGACGTTTTGCAAATAGTTCTCTATTGCCATAGATACATTTTTGCCCAATATCAATAATTTTTTATTTTTTTCTTTTTCAGTGTCAGGTTAACTGACACTGGAATATGGTATACTTTGTATGAGGAGGTAATTCTGTGGGACAGAATTAATATTGCATTAATGGAGACGCAAAAATGTTGATAATAGACTCGCTAATGCTCAGATTAATGTCAATGGGTCAGGCAGTATGCGTAGCTATCTTGGAATGGGAAAAATCATCGAATAGAAAATTATTTCGCAACAGGTGCATTCGAAAATTGCTGTATGATTTCAGTAGAATTAACCTCGGCTTGCCGGAAGCGAGCTATAGGAAAAAATCCAAAAAAGAAAAAGATGAGATAGCGAAGGGTGCATAAGCGGTACCGGAGACAGCTAAAACAGAGAAGATTAGCTGATAAGGTGATAAAGCGGCGTATTTCGAAAAGAGGATTGTTATGTATCCTGCACGTATAAGTAGAATATTAAGGCTTATTAGTTTGTTACGGTCGCGAAGGCATTATACAGCTGACGAGTTGGCAGATAAACTTGAAGTGTCGAGACGTACGATTTATCGCGATCTTAACGTTTTGGAGCAAGCGGGGATTCCTTATTATTACGATTCCGATACGGGTGGATATCATATTCTCGATTCGTTTTTCCTTCCGCCGGTGAGTTTTAGTTTCGAAGAGGCATTGGCATTGATTTTAGCTGGTAATTTCAGAGATGCACAATTACCAATTGTCGAATACAGCAAGGCTATCGAGAAGATAGAAAGTATCCTGCCTGCTGATATTCGTAAGCATATAGCTGCTACGGAAAAACGCATTCATATCAAACAGTCGCCGTTAACCGATCCCGAAACGTATAAAGAAGACTGCTATACAAAAATCCACGAAGCTATGGAGCAGCGGAGGGTTATCAAATGCAACTATTATTCCGCAGCGAACAAAGTGTATATGGAAATAGAATTCGAGCCTTATGATATGTTTTTCGCTAAACGTTCTTGGTATGTAGCGGGAAGATTCTGTCATAATGAAGTCAAAGATATTCGGATATTGAAGCTTAATCGGTTTGAGACAGTTAAGATGACCGATCGCATTTACACGATTCCCAAAGATTATAATCTCGAAAGGCTGCTGGGGAATGCGTGGAATATTATGCGGGGCGAAAAAAGTTATAAGGTGAAAATCCATTTTGCACCCGAAGTAATCGAGAATATAAGCGATACTCGTTGGCATCCTACCCAAAAAATCAAAGAACTTAAAGACGGGGGTATCGAATTTACTGTAACGATAGATGGTTTGGATGAAATAGTGTGGTGGATTTTGGGCTACGGATATTTTGCGAAAGTAATCGAGCCACCGGAATTAAAAGAACTTATTCGAAATACGATAGATAAGATGCGGGCAGTATATAGTGAGGACAAGGAGAATGCGAAATGATAGCCGAATAGGTATGGCGTTATGTACTATTATGGGAGTGGTGTTTCTTTGTAGCGACGTTAGTGTTTTGGCGAACAAGGCACTATGCTTGCGAACGGCGAGTCAACCTTCATCCCAGAGTAAGGGAGGAGATAAAAATACGGTGTCCACCACAACGCAGCCAGCTCCGACAAGTCAACCCGATCAATCTAAAATCATCGTTGGCTTGGTGTTTTATAATCCCACTCAATATATTTACAGGAAACATAAACAGCTTAGGGCGTTTCCGAGAGCTATATATCATATATGCGAAGAATTTCGAAATGTACGAATTATTAAATTCGTCAATGAATATAGATTTGGAGATTTTGTCAAAAAGCTCAAAAAACGTAAGCCGAACCAGAAATGTTACCTATTGCAAATAGCCGTTACGGATATATACTCGGGTTTTTGGACATGTTCATTAGATGCGGAAATAACGGTAAAAGATGAAAATTTACAGGTGATCTATCAAAGATATGCGGGAGGTTCTTTTGATAGGGATAGAGGCTATACCGAAAGATATCATACGAGTTACAGACGTCCGAGTGTGATTTTGAATCGAGGCTATGGGAAGGGGGTTGGCAAAGCTGAACGTTACAGCAGGCATTACAGATATACTCGCGAGCATTTTTGTCGTAAAAAGCCTGTACGATTTAAAGATATATACGCAGCTGTAATGTTAGCTATGTATAAAATCACTGGCGATAAGAAGACTTTATGGGAATTCGAAGAGCAATATCGTGAAGCTGCTGAAATAGCAAAGGCAGAATATAAAACTATAGAACCGATCAATATGAAACAAACAGATAAGTCAGCTACAACCCAACCTGATATATACCAATAC
>WFQY01000171.1 GCA_015486815.1 Phycisphaerae bacterium
CAACGTGCAAGTCTAATACCATTTTTCCTTTTTCGACGAAAAATTTAAGCTCCTTATCACCGCTTGGCTGCCAACCTGCAAAGTTATCTTCAGCCAAATCAAGGTAACTTACAGTTTTAGCTTTGATTGCTCGCTTGGCAACATCCTTAGCGTTCGGAACGGAACATTTTAGAGACGTATTAGCTAATACCGACGGTGCGGTAACCCCCTTCTTACCTTTGTACTTTAACAACCTCAATGTCAGATTCGCAATTCGCCAACACAAATTCACAAATTCATTATCATCGAAAAACTTGCATTTGAGATATCGCTTTTCAGGTACGATCTTAGCCCATATTTCATTAAGCAATTTACGGGTTTCTCTGATGAGCGTTTGGCATTTCGGATCTTTATTGTCTTTGCGTTCGAGCATTACTTGTTCGAGGGTATATAAATATCTTCCGTCGTCATATCCCTCGCGGAAACATTCCCAATAAATAGCGGGAATGAAGTTAGCTTGCTCGTCAATGCGGTTTCCTGTTCCCGAACGATTTGCGTTAAAATAATTGAATTGGTCAAGATGTCCCGGACCGGGAAACCATCGCCAAGCCCACGGCATAAGTGTTTCGTAACCGCTACGCCAAAGGCCATAACCGTATGTCATCCGTCCGCCCTTTTGCATAACAACACGATCTTTGATCTCACCTGCGATATGGTTCGGATATGCCCAATATCTATGATGCTTGTCTGTTACCACTTTTTCATAAGGCACAGCGAATGGCTGAGAGCACCAAATATCGATTGCATCTAACTTGTAATAGCAGGCATTATAGCCAGCTGTCGGCCTGTCCGTTACCAAAGTAATAGCACCAGCCTTTTTAATCGCCGCGTTTGTAATAGCGGATATTTTGGCTCGCTTTGTTCGTGGCTCATCAAATGGAAAATAAATCTGCTCGGGCAAACCTTCCGATTTGCATTTCGCCATAAATTTACGAGTAGCTTCCGTAATCGCACGAGAATAAACTTTTTCATTCTCATCGTTAATTCCGTTCGGACAATATCGCTTAATAAAATAGCTTGTGCCCTCTACAAGAATAATTCGGCCCTTAAATCCCAATTCAATTGCCTTTCGTACCATTAACATATCGTTGGGCTTAATATAGAATTCCCCTTGTCCGTCTTTGCCCGCACGTGAATGTAGAAAAAATACCGGATAATGATCAAAGCCGAATTTTCGCATATTGGAAAAGTCCGCTGTGATAGCCTTGTCTATAAGCTTGCCTTTATACATACGATACATATGGGTAGTTGAAAAGAGCAAAAATGCTTGTGAGGGTCTTTTATAAGCTTATATCCCAAAACTCTAAACCTGATAGGCAGCTTAACCGCTTTCGCGGATGTGTCATCGAATAATAACACCGACCCGTAATAAATTCCCGCTTTAGCGTCTTTCGGAATATACACCGTCAACCAATATCGCTGACAGTCTCCTTTGGAAAATGAATTTACCGTAACCTTTTCCAGTAATTCGGGAATTTCACGATATGAATTCGGCGAATTATAACGCGGATAATGCATCTTCCAATAGGTTACCAAACGAACTTCGATATTTTTCTTGTCAATGACAGCGGTTTTAGACTTCAAATCGGAAACGATTACACGAAGATTTTTCATATCGCGAAGCGGATAAATACTGAAAGTTAAAGGCTCATATTCACCGAGCGTTGCAAACCCCTTCAGTTCGAAAATCCTCTCCCGACCCAGGGGATGTGCCTTTCGATATACCGGCTGAGTAATCGGACGTTGAAATAAAATAAATCCTCGGAGTTTCTCTGCAGCAGTTGGTTGAGGCAACGGATTGGATGAAACAAACGGTATATTTTTTAGATTTTTAGGTGGAATATTCGTGTTGTGTGGCCGAGGTTTGATAATAGGCAGACCATCAACATTAGGTTTTGCAACTTCAATCAGTTTTATCGAATTGGTAATTCCTTTTTCCGAATTTTCCGCTTCGACCGACAGTATTCCTATGTACCAGAAACAAATCGCAACAGCTAAAATACGAAAAACGCCCTTCATAATAGTATCTCCCTGATAAAATCTGTTTGCGG
>WFQY01000172.1 GCA_015486815.1 Phycisphaerae bacterium
GTCCCCGCTGCGTCATTCCGCACGGAACGTAGTGGAGATGCGGAATCCATTTGGTCGGTGAGAGTATGGATTCCCGCACCAACGGCATCTTCGACTTCCGCGGGAATGACAGCTTGTGTATAATTATTGGCAAATAAAGAGTTACGCAAAAACAGTATTTAAAATCGGTCAGTTTGAGTAAATAATATGAGGCTTGATGATGAGTGAAAATAAAACTTTTGACATAGCGATAATAGGTGCGGGGTCTGGTGGATACATAGCTGCTATTCGTGCCGCTCAGCTTGGTGCAAAGGTTGCGATAATAGAAAAATCGCAGTTCGGCGGAACGTGCCTAAACAATGGCTGTATTCCTTCGAAGGCGTTGTTAGCCTCCGCAGAGCTGCTGCACAAAATCAATGATGCGGAAAAGCTCAATGTTACTATTGAAGGAAAGGTGAGTTTCGATTGGCAGAAGATTCAACAGCGAAAAGACAACGTCCTGCGAACTCTCCGCGGTGGAATTGAAAGATTATTCAAAGCTCATAAAGTAACTGTCTTTACCGGCCAGGCTAAACTTGCTGGCGTGAATAAAATTGCTATTGAAGATGAGATGATATCCGCAACGAAAATAATTATCGCGACAGGCTCCGAACCAGCGATGATACCCTCTTGGCCTACGGATAAAAATCTCATCGCAACAAGCGATGAAGCTCTGCATTGGCAGAATTTACCAAAATCATTATTGATTGTAGGTGGTGGAGTTATTGGCTGTGAGTTTGCTTGTATGATGAAAGAGTTTGGCGTTGATGTTACCGTTGTCGAGATGCTCGACGAATTACTGCCGAACCTTGACGCTGACCTTGGCTCTGCTCTGCGGAAAAGTTTCACGAAACGCGGTATCAAATGTTTCGTAGGAACAAAAATCGAAGATTTGAAACTCGCAGGCTCGCAGGTCGAAGCGAAATTGTCAAACGATAAATCTCTTTCCGTTGATAGGGTTTTGGTTGCTACGGGACGAAAGCCTAACACCGGTGATTTGATTTTGGAGTCGGTCGGCATAAAAACATCGAGCAGAGGATTTATCGAAGTTGACGGTAGATTGATGACGAATGTCGATGGTTATTATTGCATAGGCGATGCTAACGGCAGGGCACTTTTGGCACACGCTGCTTCCGCTCAAGGTTGCGTCGCTGTCGAAAATGCACTCGGCGGCAATGTTAAATTTGATGCTCCCGTACCGTCATCCATATATACATTTCCGGAGATTGGCTCGGTCGGTCTAAGCGAGCAGCAGGCACGCGAACACAATATACCGATAAAGATTGGTAAATTTCCGATAGGGTATCTCGGAAAAGCGATGGCTGTCGGTCAAACGGAAGGATTCGTGAAGATAATTCGCAATCGTCAGACCGATGAGATCGTTGGCGTTCACATACTCGGGCATAATGCGACGGAATGTATCGCAGCTGCCGGCGTTGCTCTGCATAAAAACATCAATACTTCCGAGCTTGCGGAAGTCATCTTCGCACATCCGACAATGAGTGAAGCGATAAAGGAATCAGCTGAAGATGCCCTTTCGCTTGCAATTCACCTACCGCCAAAAAAGGTTATCAAAATAGCTGCTGAGGTAGAATAAATGGCAGAGAGTATTTTCGAAAAAATCGCTAATCTCGGCGAAATCGATGAACTTATTGCTGTCGGCAAGCAATCGAGCTTTGATTTTAAGTCGAACGGGCACATTCACCTTCCGCCGAACTTTTCCGCATTCAATACTATTGACGAACTTATCACAAAAGCAAAACAGGAAGATATAAAAGTTTTAGGCTGTAGTAATTACTATGACTATTCGGTGTACAATGAATTTGCGGAAAAGGCGTCAGCTGCGGGGATTTTTCCGATTTTCGGAACTGAGATAATCGTATTTATCGATGAGCTCGCCAAAGCAGGCGTGCGTGTAAATGATCCTAACAATGCCGGACGAATGTATCTGTGCGGTAAGGGGATAATAAAATTCAATAAGCTATCAGCTGAAGCAAATTGCATCTTAACGATTATCCGAAAAAACGATAGTCAGCGTATGCGATTGATGATAGAAAAACTCAATACGATTTTTTCGCGCTATGATATAACCCTTACGGAGCAGGAAATTATAAGCGAGGTTGCAAACCGTTGCAGATGCGACAGAGCGATTGTATATCTTCAGGAGCGACACCTTGCACGTGCATATCAGCAAGCGATTTTCGAAAAATATGCGGAGCGGGAACGTAAAGATATTTTGAAGGAACTCATACATACAGCTGTCGATTTCGATAATCCGATAATCGTTCAGAATGCCCTGCGTTCGGCACTGCTGAAAGCAGGTAAGCCTGCTTATGTCGAAGAAAAATTTGTGGATTTTAATAGCGCCGTCAAATTGATAGATGAGCTCGGCGGTATTGTGTGCTATCCGATACTCGCAGACGGCGCAAATCCGATATGTGAATATGAAACGCCTATAGACACTCTCATAGACAATCTCCGTCAGCGTAATATCGATTGCGTTGAATTTATCCCGTTGCGAAATGATGTAAATTTGCTGACAGATTATGTTAAGAGATTGGACGAAGCGGGATTTATCATATTAGCTGGCACCGAGCATAACACACCCGAATTGCTGCCTGTCGAGCCAGCCTGTAAAAACAAAGTAGCAGTTCCGCCTGATATTTCGGAAATTTTCAATAAAGGTGTTGCCTTCGTTGCAGGCTATCAATATCTCGCGATAAGGGACATAAATTACAGACAGTTTGACAAATATGAAATTATCAATCTCGGAGCAGGCGTGATTGAAAAGTTTACCAACTCAAGAGGAGAAACTAACAATGAATTGGCCGACGTTTAATAAAGATGATAGTTCGCTGGATGTCGTTATTAAGCTATCGCGATATTATGGCAGTGATAAAAAATTTGTTATAGGCGGTGGCGGTAATACATCCGTCAAGATAGGCGATAAGCTGTTTGTCAAAGCAAGCGGCATTGAGCTTGGCAATATAGACGAAAACGGATTTGTCGAGTTAGACAGGAAGAAACTCGATGAAATTCTCAAACACAAATTTCCGCCCGATAAAACCGAGCGCGAAGCGGAATATAAAAATATGATTCTCGCTGCCAGAGCCAAACCCGATGCGATTAGACCGTCCGTCGAGAGCATAATGCACCATCTTCTACCTCAGCAATTTGTCGTCCATACGCACAATCAGCAAGCGAATATGCTTAGCTGCTCCGTCAAGGGAAAAGAGTTGTGCGAAAAGCTATTCGGTGACGATGTCTTATGGGTCGATTTTACCGACCCGGGCGTCGAACTTGCGCAGACATTATATAAAGCGGTTAGCGAATACGCTGCGAAAACAGACGGCAAGACACCGCAAGCTATTATCATACAAAATCACGGACTCATCGTCAGCGGAGATACGCCCGATGAGATTCGCGAAAAAACCGATAAAGTCATCAAAAAGATAAAATCTCTCTTGCCCGCTGAGCTGCCAGCTGAACCTTTCGGCGAGATAGAACAAATTGATGCGCAACAGGCGAAGAAGTTGATAAATATAATCGCTCCTGCGCTTCGAGCGTTGCTCGCTGAAAATAGTGATGCACTCGCGATTGTGAATTTTGACGATGGCGAAGATGCTCTGAAAATTGCGTGTAGCTCCGATGGTAAATCAGCTGCACTTGCTGGCCCTTTGTATCCCGACCATATCGTCTATGCAAAATCATTTCCGATGTGGATTGAGATAACAAACGACGATGAAGATGCGATGATTTCTTATCTTCGCAGTCAGCTCAAAGAATATGAAACTCAACGAAAATATCAGCCAGCGGTGATAATCGCAAAGGGATTGGGTATTTTCTACGCAGGCAATAATTTTTCGCGAGTTCAGCTCGTTAAAGATATATACAACGATGTGATAAATCTGATGATAGGCGCCAAGTTGCTCGGCGGTGTAAATTATCTGACGCCACAACAATATCAATTTTTAGAAAACTGGGAAGTCGAAGCCTATCGTCTGCGTGCGTTAAAAGGCTCGTCGAGTCCTGCTGGCAGAGTAGGCGGAAAAGTAGTCGCTATTACCGGAGCTGCCCGTGGCGTCGGTGCCGAAATCGCAAAACATATCGTTGCTGAAGGCGGATATGCGGCTCTGCTCGATATAAATGAGCAAGGCGTAAATGAAAATGCCGAAAAATTGTGTAGCGATTTTGGCATTGGCAAAGCTATTGCTTTTCAAGTTGATATTACCGACGGTGATTCGGTAGCGGAAGTCATTCACCAAATCGTAAGGATGTATGGCGGGCTTGATGTGTTTATTTCAAATGCAGGCGTATTGAAAGCTGGGAGTGTTAAAACTCAGCCCGTTAAAGATTTTGAGTTCGTAACAGCTGTCAATTACAAAGGATATTTCGTTTGTACGCAAAATGCTGCCCCCGTAATGGCGATTCAGTATAAAGTCAATCCCGATTATCTAAGCGATATAATTCAGATAAATTCCAAATCGGGCCTGCAAGGTTCAAACAAAAACGGAGCTTATGCGGGTAGTAAGTTTGGCGGTATCGGACTTACCCAATCGTTCGCATTGGAGCTGGTCGAAGACGGCATAAAGGTAAATTCAATCTGCCCGGGAAATTTTCTCGACAGTCCGCTCTGGTCTGACCCCGAAAATGGTCTGTTCGTTCAATATCTTCGAGCTGGTAAAGTGCCGGGCGCAAAAGATGTCAATGACGTAAGAAAATTCTACGAAGACAAAGTTCCGATGAAAAGAGGCACTCGCATAGAAGATTTGATGAAGGCGATTTATTATGTTATCGAACAAAAATATGAGACAGGCCAAGCGGTACCCGTTACAGGCGGACAGGTAATGCTGAAGTAAAACGAAAATTCTGTAGGGGGCAGACCTATGTGTCTGCCCAAAGATGGTTTGTTTCTATGAACTCATATGAAGGGAGAAATTCGATGAATAATTTACCGAAAACTCAATACGCCGTTCAACTGGTCGGCCCGAGCAAGCTGATATTGAATAAAGAGAAAGAAGTTTATCAGCCAAATCCTTATCAAATAGTCGCAAAGATAGAAGCTGTCGGCTTATGTTTTTCAGATTTAAAACTGCTGAAGCAATTCACCGAACATCCCCGCAAGGGTCCGATCGTTTCGGGCATATCGCAGGATATATTAAAGGAAATACCAAGCTATAAAATCAACGAAGAGCCGACCGTCCCCGGACACGAAGCGGTCTGCAGGATTGTTGCTCTCGGCGATAAAGTCAAAAATCATACCGTAGGTCAGCGTTGTCTGGTACAAACCGATTATCGTTGGCTGCGAACTGCCAAATCCAATGCAGCTTTCGGATATAATTTCGAAGGTGCACTTCAGCAATACGTCCTTATGGACGAGCGAATCATTACCGACCCGCAGACTGGCGAGAGTTTACTTATTCCCGTAAACGATGAGCTTTCCGCCTCTGCCGTTTGTCTTGTCGAGCCGTGGGCGTGTGTCGAAGATTCCTACATCAGTCCCGAACGTAAAACAATAAAGTCAGGTGGAAATTTACTTATCGTTACCGATAAAAATCATAAGCCGATAGGTATTGAAAAATTGCTTAACTCCAATCCGCCTGCAAATACGGTTAAGCTGACAACAAACGACAATCTCAATGACCTGCCCGATGAAAATTTCGATGACATCATATATTTCGGCTCAAATCCGCAGATAATCGAAATCCTGAATGACAAATTAGATGCCAAGGGAATTATCAACATTGTCCTCAGCGGAGAAAAAATCGAACACGACGTTACCGTAAGCATCGGACGTGTGCATTACGGTATGATTCGTTTCATCGGCACGACGGGCGACGATGCGAGCGAATCTTATAAATATATTCCCGATACGGGCGAAATTCGCTCTGGCGATAGAATCCTAATTTCAGGGGCAGCTGGCCCTATGGGACAAATGCACGTTATAAGAAATATCTGCTCGGGTATTGCGAATATTGAAATAATAGCTACCGACCTCGACGATACGAGATTGCAAACCCTATCGTCTAAAACCGCAGTATTAGCGGAGCAAAATAATATCAATTTACAGATTGTCAATCCGAAGAAAACGCCTATTGCTGGCAGTTTCGATTACTTTGCGATTATGGTGCCAGTGGCACCAATGGTTGCGGACGCAATAAATATCAGCAGCGAAAATGCGATTATCAATATTTTCGCCGGAATACCCGCTGGCACCAAACATCCTGTCAATCTCAACAAGTATATCGAAAATCACTGCTATATGTTTGGCACGAGCGGTTCGGTAATTCGCGATATGAAAATCGTATTGGAAAAAATCAATAGTGGCCAGCTCGATACGAATATTTCCGTCGATGCGATTAGCGGAATGGCAGGTGCGATAGATGGGTTAGCTGCTGTCGAAAATCGCACACTCGCCGGCAAAATTGTTGTCTATCCGCAATTAACAGACCTACCACTTATTCCGTTATCCCAGCTTGACAAGCATCTGCCCGCTGTCGCTGACAAACTCGATAACGGTAAATGGACAAAATCCGCTGAGGACGAACTGTTAAAGTAGCATTTAGTCTTTAGCTTTTAGCTAATAGCTACAGACTAACAGCTAACCCGCATTTCTCACAAGGTTTGCTTTTGAGTGGATTTTTGGGCACAAACAAGCAGTAAATGGTTTATTGTGTTTGTCAGCGTCGCGGTTTTCTACAAACAGCAGGAC
>WFQY01000173.1 GCA_015486815.1 Phycisphaerae bacterium
AGACCTTCTGTGTTTTGTTTTTTTTAATCAGCCAGTCCCAGAAGGCAGGACAAAAATCAAAACCATAATGAAGATTCTTGGCCTGAATAAAAACATTTGCATCAAGGAGATAACTCATCTTTCTGCCCCCAGTTTTTTTGCAATCTCATAAAAAGTTTTGCTCTTTTTGATACCCAACATCTGGAAAGCATCCCGAAACAGAGTTTGACCTTCCAGCGTGCTGCCCACCAGGGCACTGGCAAAACGTTTGCTGACACGAACACCCAGCGTTCGGTAGAAATTACCACCATCACCACGACTGCGATCTATCTTTTTTAGTCTATCAAGCTCTGCGTCCCAAGCCTCCCAAAAAATTTCCCGGCTGATAGCTCCCAAATCGAATATGCGCCGCAAAACAACCAGAGTACTGACCTTATACCGACGTGCCAACCGTTCCATTTCCGTTTGTAAATCTTCATTTGCAACGTACGTATTGCGGAAATCATCCAGCGGTACAAGCAATTCGGCAGCTACCTGATTGCACCACCGCTCTACTTGTTTTTTGGGTTTTTCGGCAGCCAGCATATTGGAAACTCCGCTTGCACCCAGCCAGATATGTGCCATTTCATGTGCAAGAGTAAACATTTGAGCCGCTTTGGTATCGCTTGTGTTGATGAAAATCAGTGGCGAGAGTTTGTCAACCAACACAAACCCTCTGAATTCCTCCGGGTCCAGTTTACGTTTATTGTTGCTCCCCACAACACCACTTGCCATTACAAGGATACCTTGTTTTTCCACTTGGTTGACAAACAAACGTAAGGCTTCCGTCCAGGTGCGTGCCTGTCCGCGCTGCTCAATATCAAAATGCATGGTTTGGCGTATATCTGCTGCAACCCTGGTTATATCTGCATCAACGGTTACACTGCCAACAAAATTAAGCTGCGTTGCCCTGTGTATCTTGGTATAGTCGCTATACCATTCCTGCCGTTGCTGACAGAGATAGACGGTTTCAAGCAAATCGGGGCTGGGTTGGTCGTAAGGTATCGACCCTATTGTTCGAAAATCCGGAATTGGTAATTGCTCTTGGGGCGGCTCCGGAAGAAAGAAAATACCCAAAGGCAAATGAGTGGTTTTGGCGAAGGCTTCTAATTGCTTCAGAGTAGGTTGAGCTTTCCCTTGTTCCCAATCATTGATTTTTGGAAACCTGTTTATCAATGTATGGATATCTAACATTGCCCGTTGACGTGCCCAGTATAACATTTTTGGCGCAACATTGATTCGCATCGTTATGTGTTTCCTTTAACATAGCTCATAACCATTATAACACATATATCTTCACACTTGCAATTGTCGCATGAGACAAACTCTGCCCTAATCAATACAAATCAGCGGTAACCATACCCTATTTTAACGCTTCATCGAGCATGGTAAAGAAGTGCTCGAGGGGCACGTAGCTGGGAATGGAGTTTCCCGAGCCGATAGCATATCTGCCGCGAGGCCCGCAGGTATCGATAATCTCTCGAACATGTTTACGTATATCATCAGTTGATTTTGTCGTGAGAATATCCACGTCCACCCCGCCAAGTATGCCTATTCTGCTGCCGTATCTTCCCTGGAATTCCGTTACCGGCATGATCGCATCTTCGTAGGAATGTTTGGCATCGATTTTCACATCATCAATCAAATCATCCATGATTTCGAACAGATTACCGCAGGAATGCAGAAAATAGGGCAGGCCAGCATTATGTGTGATTTCCGCGAAACGCCTATGCCAGGGCAATACATATTCTCGCAGCTGTTCGGGGCGAATAAGGGTAGCTGTCCGAAAACCCATATCATCGCCAGGCCAAACGACAGCCAGGTTCTCAAACTGAAGGAGCTTGGTATAAAATTCCTCCATAATCTGCCCTATCTTCTCTGCGACCATTTTCACCAGTTCGGGCTTCTCGTAGAGCAGAATACACAGATTTTCATAGCCCATAATCCACGAGAGATGCTCATATACCCCAGCTGCATGCGAGGAAATCAGTCCCATACCGTCGGGCAAATGATTGTTGACGTATTCAATATCGGCAAAAGATTCATCGGTTACGCTCGGCCATGGGTACCGTTCGAAATCTTCCTCCGATTCGATTACGGGGTGCGAATAGTCCTGCCATCCGCGATCGTCCGACTTGGTACTGTCGTGTGCCGATTCGATGGAGAAGGTAAATCCGACATTACGTTCGATGCGAACATAATCATATCCCAGACGATACCATGCTTCGATGAAATTATCGAGATACTCCCTGCGTGACGGCTTATCGGTAACAAACGTATCGCGATCGCTGGCATCGATCCATTCCCTGTCGAGAATCGACATAAGAGTTTTCAGGTGCACATCATCGATTATATATTCAACAAGCGGAGGCTTATCGCAGACCCTCTTTCCCATGAGAATATCTATCATCCGCTGAATATCGGGTGAAGGGGTTTTCAATGGAACACAAAACTTCTCATTCATCTGAAATTCTCCTCTCGTTAATACCAGCCATATTC
>WFQY01000174.1 GCA_015486815.1 Phycisphaerae bacterium
ATATTAAGCTAACAGTCTTTAGTCCTTAGCTTTTGGCTTTTAGCTAATAGCTATAGACTAATAGCTAAAGACTTATATTTCCAATAATTAACGTAATTGCTCCGATCAGCCGATTTATGTAATAACCTACGTGATATGTAATATTAACAAAGAGCTTATTATCGGACTTTACTATGAGTAAACGAACACTTGCACCGGAAGAAGGACTCGATGTTTATCTTAAACAGATAAATGAGACTCAACTGTTATCCGCTGACGAAGAAAAGGAGCTTGCACGTCAGCTTCACGGAGATGACCCAGCCCTTGCGTGGGAAGCGCGAGACAGGATGGTGCGTGCGAATCTCAGGCTGGTGGTAAACATAGCGAAGAATTTTACTGGCAGGGGACTTCCGATATCGGATTTGATAGAGGAGGGAAATATCGGACTTTTACGTGCGGTCGAGGGATTTGATCCCGATCAGGGTTCTCGATTTAGCACTTATGCGAGTTGGTGGATTAAGCAGGCTATCAAACGGGCGCTGATAGGTGCGGGCAATCCGGTACATATTCCTGCGTATATGGTTGATGAAATCAATCGTTGGCGTACAAAAGCTTCTGAACTTGAGGATAAACTCAAAAGGCCTCCTACAAGCGAAGAAATTGCAAAGGCGTTAAATCTTCCGGAACGTAAAGCAGCATTTATCCAGAAAGCTATCAATGCGGTATCTACGGTAACGGGTTCTTCACATTATACGGATGAGATGCCTCTCGAGGATATGATTGTCGATGAACGTGCGATGGAAATTCAGGAAAAATTGTTTGACCCGAGTGAGGCTCAGATAGTAAAAGAGTTATTGTCTCAGCTCGAACCACGCGAAGCTCAGATCATTAAGCTTAGGTACGGCCTTAACGGAGAAGAGCCGTTGGCGCTGAAAGAGATAGCTGACAGAGTCGGGTTGAGTCGCGAAAGGGTAAGGCAGTTGCACCGTATCGCAATGGAAAAGCTGGAGACCTATATCAATGAGGAGTTAGGCTAATATGCATAATTTTAGTAATTTTCTCGCCGGTTTCATTCGCAACGTTCCCGATTTTCCGAAAAAAGGAATTATGTTCAAGGATATTACCCCTCTGCTCGCGGATCCGGGTGCTTTGGCGTTGGCGGTGGAATTTTTGGCTCAGCCGTTTCGTGGTAAGCATATTGATATCGTCGTAGGTGCGGAGTCGCGGGGATTTATTTTTGGTACTGCGGTAGCACAGGCGTTAGCTGCTGGCTTCGTGCCTATTCGTAAGCCCGGAAAACTGCCTGCGGAGACAAAGAGTATTACATACGAGCTTGAATATGGCACTGATACGCTTGAGATTCATACCGATGCAATTAAGCCCGGTCAGAAGGTTTTAATGGTCGATGATCTGCTTGCTACCGGTGGGACAATGCACGCTTGCTGTGAGCTTGTAAAGAGTCTTGGCGGAGATATTGCAGGGGTAGCTGTTCTTATCGAGCTCGGTTTTTTGAATGGTCGGGAAAAGCTGAAGGATTATAATCTGCTGAGCATCATAAACTATAGTGAATAGTATAGTGTGTTTCGATACGTTCCAAAACCCCGGTCGCTGAATGATTTGCCGATAGGCGAATTGTATCGAAGCGACAGTTCCGAACCTGCCGAAACGACATCTTCTAAAAATTAATTTATTTCCTTGAATTATGGTATGGTTTATGGTAATTATTCATGGTTTCAGGATATATAGGTGAGATATACAAGTTAATCAGGAATAATCAAATGGCAGGAAAAGGTAAAACACACAGAGGAATACAGAAACGGGTTAAGATAACAGCTACGGGCAAGATAACACGTAAGCGGGCAGGTAAAAGCCATCTGCTTTCAAATAAATCGGGAAAGCAGCTACGTCGGCTACGTAGTACAAAGACGGTGCCCGCTCATATAACGAAACAGTTGAAAAGGGAATTGACAAAGGGATAAATCTAATCGAGTGAGGGTATAAAACGATGCCAAGAGTATCATCAGCAGTACCGAGACGTAAACGGGTCAAACGGATATTGAAATCGGCGAAAGGTGCATTCGGTGCACGTTCCAAACGGTTGCGAGCTGCCAAAGAAACAGTAATGCGTGCGGGAGATTACGCTCGAGCTGGCAGAAGGATAAAGAAACGTGATTTTCGCTCGCTTTGGATTACGCGAATATCAGCTGCTTGTATGACAGAAGGTATTACCTACAGCAGATTGATTCACGGATTGAAATTGGCGGAGATTAATCTCAATCGAAAAATGCTGGCTGAACTTGCAATTCACGACCCTGTTGCTTTTTCCGAAATAGTCAAAAAGGCAAAAGAAAAACTTTCCGCATAACGATAATTCTATTCCAATGCAGGATATTTCCGAGATTAACGACATAGCGAAGCAGGCGAAAACGGAGCTTGAGCAGATAAGAGATGCCAACGCCCTCGAAGAGTTTCGCATAAAATATCTCGGCAAAAAAGGCGCATTCACACAGGCAAAATCTTCTATTGGTAAGTTGCCGCCGGAACAAAGACCGACAGCGGGGAAGGTGATAAATAAGGCAGCTTCGGAGATAGAGCAAGCATTCAAGGAAAAACAAAAACAGTTCGCGCAGCCGAAATCCGCAAAGCAGCTGGCGGACGTAACGTTGCCGGGTGTGTATCCTCCGATGGGCAGGGTTCACGTTATAACGCAGACCATAAACGAATTGAGCGAAATTTTCAGCAGGATGGGATTTGAATTTATCGACGCGCCGGAAGTCGAAGACGAATGGCATAACTTTCAGGCTTTGAATATTCCGCTTGAGCATCCAGCCCGCGATCCGCTCGACAATTTTTATATCTCCGATAATATTCTTTTGCGTTCGCAGACATCTACAGCACAGATAAGAATAATGGAACAACGTAAGCCTCCTATACGGGTGGTGCATTGCGGACGGGTATATCGTCCTGATACTATCGATGCGACGCACCATATGATGTTTCATCAGATAGAATCGCTTTACGTCGATAAGGGGGTAACGATGATAGACCTCAAGAGTACGATAGAGCAGTTTGCGAAGGCGTATTTCGGAAGCGATGTTAGGACACGTTTGCGGTCGAGCTATTTTCCGTTTACCGAGCCGTCGGCGGAAGTCGATATGACGTGTATGATATGCCATGGAAAGGGTTGTAATAGTTGCAGCGGTGGTTGGCTTGAACTTGGCGGGTGCGGTATGGTCGATCCGAATGTATTGGAAGCTGTCGGTTATGATCCGCAGGAGGTAAGCGGATTTGCTTTCGGGCTTGGTATCGAGCGGATGGTGATGCGAAGGCATCAGATAAAAGATATTAGGCTGTTTTTCGAAAATGATGTTCGTTTCCTCTCGCAGTTTTAGCTGGGTCTTTCAAGATATATTTATCACAAAGTAGTCTCGCACACAATTGTATGTTGTCAGCAAACAATCATTGACATAATAGCTCCTGTGGTCTATTCTAATAACAAATAGTTATTTACTCAAACTGACCAATTTGACATAAAAATGTTTTCCCGCCGTGTCATTTCGCACGAAGCGAAGCGGAGATGCGGAATCCACTTGGTCGGTGAAAGTATGGATTCCCGCACCAACGGCATCTTCGACTTTCGCGGGAATGACAGTTTGTGTATAATTATTGGCAAATAAAGAGTTAAGTGAACGAACATTTAAAATCGGTCAGTTTGAGTTATTTATCAGGGAGCTTCGGTGATGGCAGATTTTGAACCACGTCTTATCAGTGTGCGTGCATTGGGCGGGACGGTTTTGATTCTTTCCGTAGTGCTTGTGCTTGTTTGTGTGGTAGGAACATTTCAGGAAGGATCGGATTCCGTGTTTTGGCCTATCGCTCTTGTGATATCTCTCGTATGTGTCATATTGACGACAGCATCTTATGTATTAATGAAGATTCTCGGAGCGGTAGAATCTAATACATATAAGCAGGCGGAACTTCTGAATCGTTTATTCAAGCATTTGGATCGGGTAAATCAGCAGCTTAGCAAGCTAAATGAAAATATCCTCTTAAGCGAAGATGCGAAAGCTATCGCATTCAGAGAAAAAGACTTCAATGCGCTCAGGCAGGCAATTGATGAAGAGATAGAAAAACAGAATTGGGAGTCGGCTGAATATCTTATAAGGCAGATGGAGCAGAAGTTCGGATATCGAACTCAAGCTCAGCAGTTACGCAATAAGATAGAACAAATCAAACAGGAACAATTTGCACAGGCAATTGCGGAGGAAAAGGAAAAGTTCGAAAAATATCTCGCGGAGTATGATTGGACGGGGGCTGCAAATGAGATAGCTCTTATCAAGCAGAAATTTCCAGCTGCTGAAAATGAAATACGTCAGCTTGAAGAGAGACTCGAAGCTGCTAAAACCGCGAGAAAGAAACAGCTCCTTAATTTATGGGATCAAGCAGTCAAGAAAAATGAAATTGATCGCGGTATCGAGATATTGAAAGAGCTTGATAGGTATCTTACGCCAAATGAAGTAGCTGCTCTCGAAGAATCCGCTCGCGGAGTATTTCGTGCTAAACTCCATAATTTGGGTATGCAGTTTAGTTTGCTCGTTACGGAAAAAATATGGGATAAGGCTTATGAGGTGGCTAACGAAATAATAAACGAATTTCCCAACTCGCGTATGGCTCAGGAAATAAGAGAACGAATCGATGCTCTGAGAGAAAAAGCTCGGGCGATGAAAACGGAATCTCAGGAAAGAGAAGATAGCGCACAATAAACGGAATGCACAATGAATCCCGATTATCCGCTGCCAATGAATATTCCACAATCGTTTGTTATTGTTTTTCTTGCAATAGTCGGTAGCTGCGTCGGCAGTTTTCTTAATGTGGTTATCTATCGCCTGCCAAGAGGATTATCGATCGTCCATCCTCCTTCCGCCTGCCCCGAGTGTAGCTCGAAAATAAGATGGTTCGATAATATTCCCGTTATAAGCTATCTGATTCTTCGTGGGCGATGCAGATATTGTAAAACGCCTATAAGCCCGAGATATGCATTGGTCGAAATAGCGACAGCGGTTGCCTTTGTCGCACTTTACGATGCTTTTTATGTGATGCGAATGCACAGCTGGTTTGGACATTTTCCCCTCGATCTGCCGATCTTTATCGCTCATCTGGTATTGGTCGCTATCCTTATTGTTTGTTCTGCGATCGATATTGAATATTATCTTATAGATATACGCATTACTTATGTAGCGTTTATTACGGGGCTGATTTGCTGGTCGATAACTCCGGTAGCTAAACTTGCGCAAATCACAAAATCTTCCGTAAGTGCTGCGGTGTTAGCTGGCTTGGTGGGCGCTATTATAGGATTTATTGTGCGAAATATACTGCTTAGCAAAAAAGCATCGTCCGAGCAGCACGAAGGCGAGGAGCAGGAAAGTTTTACATCAACGAAAAGTCAGCAAAAGACAAATCTGTCTGCTATTATCTTTTTGCTATTATATCTGGCCGGCGCAATTGTCATAGTTGTTTCGCTTGTTTCAGCGAATCATTCCATCGAATCATATAAGATGCGGATGTGGGGTTATGTGGTTTGGCTGTTTTTGGCTATTATCGCAGGCTCGGTTCCACGACGAGAATCGGATAAGGAAATAGTAGAAGTGATCGAGCAGGAAAAGTCGTCCGCACGAGCGGTTGCACTTACGGAATTTATATATTTGACGCCTATAATTGTCGGGTTTATAGTTCTTTGGTCGGTAGCTAAATTCATACCTACGATTGCAAATATATTCGATTATCTTTTACGGCTGCGGTTTGGCATATTTGCTCCGGTAACGGGATTTGCATTTTCAGCGGTCGGAATATTGATAGTAGCCGGTTTCGGTTGGGCGGTCAGAATAATATTTACTCTCGTTTTCGGAAAAGAAGCGATGGGCCCGGGCGATATATACATATTGGCTGCCATTGGTGCAATTGCTGGGCCTGCGGTAGCAATTCTCGGATTTTTTATTGGTTCTGTTATTGGCGTTTTTGGTATATGTGTGTTATTATTATGGAAGACATCGAGGGCATTAAGTTATGGCCCGTGGATTTCGATAGGTGCTTTTGTCTGCCTGTTGGGATATAATCCGATTATGAACTATCTCAAGCCAGCGGTAAAGGCATTGATGGTTATTTGTACGCATAGTTATAAGTAGGCTGAACAGTTCAAGGGAGTAGCCTATGGATGCTCAGAAAATCAAAGTTTGGTCGAAATTTATTGGTACTTTGGTTATAATAATTGCAGCTGGTCTTGTAATTTTTATGAATAGAAACAATAAGACCGACGTATGGGTGTTTCATAATTTTCAGCAGGTCGGCGTGTTGTGGATTATAATAATTTCAGCTGTGGTTGCGCTTATCGGCTGGAAGATTTTGGGTACGTTGAGGCAGACGATAAAAGAACTCAAACAATTAGGTAATAAGTAAGAGTAAATAATGGTCACAATTAATTTTCGGGAGGCAAAAATGATGAAAAGGTCTATGGTCAAAGCAGGTTTGGTGATTTTGTCGGTGCTGATGATTGGTGGTTGCTGTGATAAATTCAAAAAGCAGGTTGATCAGCTTACACTCGACAAACAGGATTTACAAGCTCAGCTAAATCAGGTGAAGGAAGAGCTCGACAGTAAGCAGGCTGATCTTGCTAATTGTCAGGACAAACTTTCCGAACTTCAGGGTAAACAGTCATCTCTTGAAAAAGAGCTTGAAGCTGCTCGTAAACTTGCCGCTAAGATTCCCGCTGGTTGGGAAGTTAAAAAAGGAATGGCGATGACTTCGCTTTCCGATGCGATTTTGTTTGACCCGGGCAAAGCAAAGCTGAAATCATCCGCTTATGCCAAACTCAATCGCATTATTGCACAAATAAACGCTAAGTTTCCGGGCAAAGATGTATATATCATCGGTCATACCGATAGCGATCCGATTCGCAGGAGTAAGTGGAAAGATAATCTCGAACTCTCATTGCATCGGGCAGCTGCTGTCGCAAGGTATATGATAGCACACGGGTTAAATCCGAAACAGGTTATCGTCGCTGGTGCCGGTAAATATCGGCCTATAGCTTCTAACCGAACTCGCGCAGGCAAAGCGAAAAACAGACGTGTGGAATTCTGGATACTGAAACCATTGGATTGATTACGGATAATGATAGGAATTATCGATTATGATATGGGCAATCTTCGTTCGGTGCAAAAGGCACTCGAGCGTGTGGGGGCTGATGCGCATATTATCACTACGCCTGCGGAGATAGAGCGTTGCAGTAAACTTGTCCTGCCGGGCGTCGGTGCTTTTAAGGACGCTGCCCAGATTATAAGAGACCGTCAGCTGATTCGCCCTATACTCGATTTTATAAAATCGGGCAGGCTTTTCCTTGGTATATGCCTCGGACTTCAACTGCTTTTCGACGTAAGCTATGAAGACGGTCAGCATACGGGTTTGGGAGTTATCCCGGGTAAAGTTATTCCGTTCGAATTTTCATCCGAACCCGCTACTGATAAACTTAAAATTCCGCATATGGGGTGGAATCAAATCTATTGGGACGCTGACATCCCATTGCTCAACGGTGTTTCGCGGGGTTCTTATGTCTATTTTGTCCATTCCTATTATGTCGTGCCGATAAGCTCAAAGACTGCGAGGGCAACCGCTGACTACGGAGTAAATTTCACGGCGATGGTGCATCAGGATAATGTCTATGCTACACAGTTTCATCCGGAAAAGTCGCAGACAATAGGATTGAAAATTCTCGAGAACTTTGCGAGGCTTTGATGCGATGTCGGAAAAGATGATTTATCCTGCAATTGATATTAAAGACGGTAAAGTGGTGCGTTTATTGCAAGGTGATTATAATCAACAGATAGATTATGCGGAAAATCCGCAAGTGGTTGCAGAAAGCTTTCGTCAGCAGGGTGCGAAATGGATACATATCGTTGACCTGGACGGTGCAAAATCGGGCTTAGCATATAATTTTGAAACGATAAAGCAAATCCTGCAAATCGAAGGATTGAATATCCAAGTAGGCGGAGGAATTCGAAATAAATCAACTATCGAAAAGTTGATAAAAGCAGGGGCGAAAAGGGTAATCATCGGTACCCGTGCCATCGAAGATTGGCAGTGGTTCGAATCGCTCGTGCATAACCCTGAATTTGCAGGAAAAATTGTTCTTGGTCTCGATGCTCGCGAAGGGAAACTTGCAACTTCAGGCTGGACGGAACAGACAGAAATATCCGCTCGTGATATTGCAAAGAAAGTATCGTCTTGGCCTATAGCTGCTATCGTCTATACCGATATTGCAAGAGATGGAATGCTAATAGGACCTAACTATGCTCAACTCGAAGCTATCGCGGAAGCTACCGCGATACCAATAATTGCATCGGGTGGAATATCAAGCCTTGACGATGTGAAAAAATTGCTCGCTCTGCCGATAGCTGGTATGATTATAGGCAGAGCCATTTACGAAGGAAAAGTAGATCTCAGAAGGGCAATAGAGCTTGCAAAGAATTATGACAACTGACAGCATTCATAACAACACTCAGCCTATAATTTCCGTGCGTAATCTTACGAAACACTTTCCAATCAAAGGCGGAGTGTTTGGCCGAGTCAGAGATTATGTTTACGCTGTCGATAGAGTTAGCTTTGATGTTTTACCGCATCAGACATTAGGATTGGTAGGCGAAAGCGGAAGCGGAAAGACAACAGTGGGTCGAATGATTCTCGCTCTTATTGAACCGACCGCTGGCGAGGTGTTTTTCGAGGGACAAAATATCTTAGAGCTAAACAAGCATCAGCTTCGTCAACTGCGAAGGGAAATGCAGGTCATCTTTCAAGACCCCGCCGGTTCGCTTAATCCTCGAATGACCGTCGAGCGAATTATAGGTGAGGGGCTTATTTTGCACAGACTGGTTAAGAATAAACGTCAGCTAAGAGAAAAAGTGGTCTCTCTCTTGGAGCAAGTTGGTCTGTCAAGCGATTATCTTAACCGATATCCGCACGAGTTTTCAGGCGGTCAGCGTCAACGAATCGGAATCGCTCGTGCATTAGCTCTCGAGCCAAAATTCATCGTAGCTGATGAACCGGTTTCCGCCCTCGATGTCTCTATTCAATCGCAGATATTAAATCTACTAGCTGACCTTCAGGAAAAGTATAGTTTGAGTTTTCTGTTCATAGCTCATAATCTCGCAGTAGTAGAGCATTTCTGCGATACGGTAGCGGTTATGTATCTCGGGCGGATTGTCGAATACGCCAGTGCTGACGAAATTTACGCTAATTCCCTTCATCCATATACCAGATTGCTGATGGAAGCTATTCCCGAACCTGACCCTTCGAGACAAAAAAAGTTTGCACAAATCAAAGGTGAACTGCCGAGTCCGGTAAATCCGCCTGCTGGCTGTCATTTTCACCCGCGATGTCCATATGCAGACGAGCAGTGCAGAGAAAAGTTTCCCGAGCTTATCGGTGCCGAGGGAAATCCCAATCACAAAATTGCCTGCTGGAAATATAAAGACTTATCATAAAAACATTGCAATAAAATCTTTGCGTCTTCGTTTGTATAGGTGGAAGTTCAAGACAGGCTTGAACTTAAAAAGCTTCGGTACCATTTGTTTTCGGAGGATATGTTATGAAAAGGAAAAAAATGACAATTTGGGCAATCGCAACTTTCTTTACATTAACACCATTATGGGCGATAGCTCGGCCTCGTCCGCCTGTGCAAGGTGAAAGAGGAAGGGCTCATCATAGCTGGTATAATCGGAACAGAAACAGAGGCAAAAGAAAATGTCCCATCTTAATGATGTATGACAGAATAACCTCTCAACTGCCTAAGATGCTTGACCTTAATGAATCGCAGATAGATAAATACAATGATATTAAAAGCACACATCGTCAAGCACTGAAGGAAATATGCAAACAGCTTGAGCAAGAGCGTAAATCGTTCAAGAAAGACCTTGAATCTATTTTAACCCCCGAACAGCAGGAGAAGCTGGCCCAGCTTCAGAAGAAAATGCGAAAAGCAGGGAGAAGATTCCGAGGAGCAAGGCGGCAGATGTTGCGTCCGGGATTGGTAATGCAAGCAATCAAAAAAATGGACATCAGTGAAGATAAAGCTCAGCAGATTAAAGATATACTATTAGATACACGAGATAAAATACGGTCTGCCAACCGTGGTGATAGAGAGCAGATGCGAAAGATTGTCAAAGATATGGTCGAGCAGATAAAAGAAATATTATCGTCCGAAGAATTTAATCAGCTTAAGGAGATTGTCAGAGACCTTCAGAACCAACGGTCTCGAGGACGATGGTCAAGGCCTGAGGGTAGATGGCATAATCGAGGAGCTGGCACGAGTGAAAGAGGAATGCACGGTTGGCGTAGAGGGGGTGAAGGACGGTTTAACGGACCTCCGCCGAATCGACCGGAGCGACGAGGAAGGCCTGTCCCTCCGCCCCAAAGAGAAGACAACGATGAGTTTCTTTGGTAGTTGATTTGATATACAAATCCAAAAGGCAGATGCTTTTGTGCATCTGCCTTTTTTTGTTTTTATTGAAGGCGAGGCCGGCAGGGTTCGATGGGGGGGCAGTCGAAGCGCCATACCAGCCTCACCATATATCACTATAATTACTCTTAAT
>WFQY01000175.1 GCA_015486815.1 Phycisphaerae bacterium
ATATTGAATGGCAACCATTTTGATTATCGCCCTCGTTGTCGGTCTGTTGATGGCTATTGCTATCGGTGCCAACGATGTTGCCAATTCGATGGCGACAGCAGTCGGGGCAAAAGCAATCACAATCAAGCAAGCTGTCATAATAGCAGCTATTCTTGAATTTGCAGGCGCATATATTTTTGGTAAAGGTGTTACCGAAACCATACGCAAGGGAATTGTAGATGTAAGCTTGATACATAATCCCGATATGCTCATTTACGGGGCGTTAGCCGCTCTTATTTCCGCGATACTTTGGATATTTCTGTCAACCGTTTTTTCACTGCCCGTCTCGACGACCCATTCGATTGTAGGCGGAATGATTGGATTTGGTATAATAGCAGCCGGCTTTAACGCTATTCAATGGGCAAAGGTAATTTTCATAACGATAGGATGGATTGTCTCGCCCTTCGTAGGCGGGGCATTGGCATTCCTTATGTTTCGATTTATTGCAAAGACAATTTTGCATCATCGCATCAGCCCCGCTGAACGCGTAAAGACAATCGGGCCTTTTCTGATAGGTCTGACTTTTTTTGTTATCGGCGTAATGTTTTTCATAAAAGTACTACATATAAAACATTACCTATTTGTTTTTGCGGTTTCCGTTGGTATAGGAATAATCGGATGGATTTTAGGCAAGACGTTCGTGCGAATTTTTGTCAAAAGCAAGGGTGGATTTTTCGGAGAATATGATATTGTCGAAGAGATTTTTCGCAGAATGCAGATATTTACTTCTTGCTATGTAGCGTTGGCACACGGTTCAAATGATGTTGCAAATGCAATCGGGCCATTAGCTGCCATTTATGTAGTTGTGAAGACGGGAGTAGTTTCGGGAAAGGTGATGTTTCCGCGTTGGCTTTTGGCGCTCGGCGGTATTGGAATAGCTTTGGGTGTCGCACTGTGGGGATATCGGGTAATGCGTACGGTTGGCTCGAAAATCACCGAGCTGACGAATACTCGTGGATTCTCCATAGATTTTGCAACCGCTACTACGGTATTATTCGCTTCGATTTGCGGATTTCCCGTCTCGAGCACGCACACGGTTGTCGGTTCGGTCGTAGGTGTAGGATACGCCCGTGGACTGGAAGCTGTCAATGTCGGTGTATTGAAAAATATCATAATTTCGTGGGCACTGACCGTTCCGATAGCTGCTATTACCGCTGCTGGTATATACAAAGTGCTTATTTTCTTTGCATTATAGATTTTACGATTTAATTATTTTCTCGCGGATTTACGATATAATTATAATAGACAGTAGTTTTGCTGTGAAATTTGAAATAATGCATCAAGTTTTTACTTGACAGATAATTGTGTCAAAGAGATAATTCATTTATTATTATGAAGGCCTGTTTTTAGATTGGAGAATGTCCGATGAAGAAAAAAATAATAAGTATCCTGATAACATTATCCGCCTGTGTATTTATCCTTCCCGTCGGAACCTGTGCAAGCAGTGCGGTAAACGGAATGGTACAGGCATTCAAACCTTGTGATGTATTTAACTGCGTAAATCCCAATTATCTTGACCCTTGTAAATATCTGCAGTGTGGCAGACCTACACGTAGCGACATATTCACAGGCGGTTCTACAAGCTCAAGCTCTTCGTCATCCTCATCATCGAGTTCTACAACGACGAGCTCACAGACAACAAGTACGTCCGGTCTGTCTTTTTAGTTACACGGGCTCAAAGATGAATTACTTTGGAAAGGAACACAAAATGAAGAAAACGCAAATAACAATTTTGATGGGCTTACTGATAGTTTCAATGCTTGTAGGGTGCGACATGGCGAACGCTATGCTTAATTTGATTCCACCCGATTCTATTTTAAATCTTCCACAGCTTCAGCAGGTAGATATTGCAGGGCAACACAATCGACTTATCCCGGATTATCCCGATTATAGCAAAGATCCGACATGTGTTATCCCTGGCTTTTGCGGAGCAAATCATTGGTATCCGTTTAGTATAGGCCAGCAGATAACAGGTGGTGCGACAGCTACCACTCAGTAGCGAATAAAATCATCAAAACATAATTACAAAAGGCAGATGAATTTTAAGATTTATCTGCCTTTTATTTTCTATTTCGATTACGTAGCAGCAGCGACAGTTGTCAGCGTATCGGTGGTATTGGCAAATTTATTCGGCTGATAAAATACGGTTCTACAATGATAAAGAGGCTTGAACTGTGGCCCGATATCTATTAGAGACTCACTCGAACCTACAAACAAATATCCGTCAGGAGTCAAAACCTCTGTAATCCGTTTAAATAAATCTTTGCGAACATCAGGCTCGAAGTAAATAGCTATATTTCTGCAGAAAATTACGTCAAAAGGCCCTACCCCGACAAAAGGCTTTAGCAAATTTAACTTTCTAAATGCAATCAACGAGCGAAGCTCATCTCTAACCTTCCAACCGGTTGGAGTTTTTATAAAATACTTCTTCAGCATTTCCGGTTTCATCCCCCTTCCGATTTCATATTCGCTATATTCCCCCCTACTTGCCTGCTTTATCGCTTCATCCGATATGTCGGTAGCTAAAATCTGCACATCCCAATTCTCGTGAACGTCAGGAATCAGCTCACAAATAACCATTGCAATACTGTATGGCTCCTGACCCGTACTGCAGGCAGCAGACCAAATTCTGATACGAGTTTTGCCTATCACTTGCTTTTCTCTGGCATCGATAAGCTCGGGCAAAACTTTATACTGGAGTGCTTCATAAGGTAATGTATCGCGAAAGAATAAAGTTTCCTGCGTCGTAATCGCGTCGATTACCTTCTGCTCAAAATTTTCATCATGGGTATATCTGAGTTTATGATAAAGCTCACTGAAACTTTTGCAATTATACTCATCAGCTATGGGTGTTAATCTCTGTTCAATAAGATATCCTTTGTGTTCGTCGATTACGACACCACAAAGATCTCTTATCAGTCGAGACAATAACTGAATTTCCTCTTTCGTTACCTTCAAATCAAACTACACTTCTATTTTGGTTTCCAAACCGAATTATGCCGGTGCCGATTGTAATGCAAGCTCGGTAATTTTTGCAGCTATTTCATCAAGCGGTGCGATTATATCAGCAAGCCCCTCTTCAATAACGCCTTTAGGCATACCACAGACAACACAGGTCTGTTGATTTTGCGCTATGATCGTAGCTTCCTTGCGCTTCAGAAGCTTACACCCGAGAGTGCCATCGTTTCCCATACCGGTCATAATAACCCCGATAACATTTCCATTGTATTCCATCGCCACGGAGCGAAACAGATAATCAACCGAAGGTTTACAATTATTTTCCGGAGGGTCGTCTGTTATTCTGATACGGGTGGTACCCATCAAATTTTTGACTTTCATCTGTTGACCACCGGGGGCAATATAGACATAGCCTGCTTCTATCGGTTCGGAATTTTCCGCTTCCTTTACCGCCAGCTGCGATCTGGCATTCAGATCTTGCGCTAATGACTTCGTAAATTTCGGAGGCATGTGCTGAACGATTAAAATCGGCAAAGGAAAATCTCCGGGAATTTCAGGAATTACTTCGCCAAGCGATTGCGGACCTCCGGTGGAAACTCCAATGCAAACAACTCTCGGAGCATTTTTAGGTTTAATGGAAAATTTCGGTAACCGACGTTGTCTGTCTTTGGCTACTTTCGGTATTTTCGTTTGCGCTGATTGATTAGCTAATGAATGCCTATATGCCTGTATTTTTGATAATAATTCATTTTTAAAAGACGCAGCACTTTCTTCTACACTTACTCCGTCAGGTTTAGCAACAAAATCAAAAGCTCCGAGTTTAAGAGACCTGATCGTAGCTTGTGCACCATCGTGAGTCAGAGAACTTATCATTATCGCTCCGACAGAGAGGTTTTCCTCTTTTATACGCTCAAGGACACCAAGACCGTCAAGGTTAGGCATCTCAAGGTCAAGGGTTAAAAGATCAGGTTTAAGTTCCTTTATCTTTTTAAGGGCAATTTCACCGTCGGTAGCGGTGCCTACAATTTCTATATCGCTCTGGCTTGTAAGAATATCTTTGACAATTTTACGATATACGATAGTATCATCAACTATGAGTACTCTTAATGGTGTACCATCCACAGGCTTTAACTCCTTCAATCAGATATACTATCTGTCACTGTCGCTTCATACCGAAGCAGGTATCATTCCATACTGCTTATCCATTTTGCCTATATGATTAAGCAACCAATCCTTAAGAAAATTCATTATGTCCAGCGATAATGTTACTTTTCCGTCCATATATTTTTGTTCGAATTCCTGAACTTTTTCGACAAAGTGTTGATGCACTTTTTTGTGCTCATCCAGTCCGGGAAAATTTTTGCTCGCCATATACTCTTCTTCGGAGCTGAAATGCTCCACTGTATATTTAGCTAATTCATCGATAACCTTTCCGACCTGTTCGGCGGAATGTTGTTGCTTCATTGCGGAATGCAGCTGATTTACCAGTTTAACGAGTTTTTGGTGTTGAGCATCCATTTCCGGTACATTTAC
>WFQY01000176.1 GCA_015486815.1 Phycisphaerae bacterium
GTATCAATGTATGGGGCAGACAATATCAATTCGAGGGAACGATATTTCCTTCTAAAATTTTTACTCAGCAGGAAAACATCCTTTCAAAACCAATTAACCTGAAGGGAAATTCATCCGAAGGAGTGATATCTTATAACCCAATCGTATATAAAATTATCAAAAGTACGCCTACTGTGCTCGAATTTATATCAAAAGGCCAAAATGCCTTTTCCGTGTTTACCGTCAAGACTCACTGCGAATATGACGGCTATATTATTTTCGATTGTACGCTTAGGGCGTTGAAGAAATTTACACTAAATAATATGACTATCAACATACCGATGAAGAGCCGCTTTGCTACTCTATGTTATGGCAATAAAGTTTTTCAGATGAAACCGGGCAAACCCATATCCGCTATATTTAGCGGTGCTGTTCGAGGACGTAAGCTTGCTTTTCGCTTTGCTCCAACTATTTGGCTTGGAGATGAACAAAGAGGACTTTGCTGGCAGGCAGAGAGTGATAAGGATTGGCATTATTCCGACCCTCAAGAGGCAATTGACATACTGCCGAGCAATGACGTTACGGTTTTCAGGGCGAATCTCATCAATTTGCCGATAACATTCGACAAAGGCAATATTAGAAAATATAAATTTGCTTTGTCAGCTACACCTGTCAAGCCTATTGTACGTGACGCATGGGATTTGAGAGTTATTCGAAGCGAACCCTATGGTCGCGATTACGACCTTCCACAACGAAAAACAAAGAATGGTAAACTCGTACTCGAACAGCTTCGCGAGCTTGGCGTAAAATATCTGTTCGTCAATTTTTGTGATGTTTGGCCACACCCAAGACCTCTTCACAAGCAATACTCGATATATTTGCATAGGCTCGTAAAGGCTGTACACAAACATAATCTTAAACTTTACAATTATATGATCCATTTGCGTTATCCGACAAATGTCCCCGAGTTCAATATTTACGGATTGAATATAGCGAATCTGCCTATGAAAGGATATGTCAGAGTTTGCTATCTTGTTCATAATCATCCTCGGCCAGGACAAATTTCAATAGATTACGGTGCCGACTCACAAGGCACAATCATAATGTGTGCCAAAAGCCCCGCTATGCAGGATTCATATATATACGCTCTTGCAAAACGAATAGATACCTATGGCGAAGATGGCGTATATCTCGATGGAATGCCTGTAAGCGGATGTAAAAATATTTATCACGGCTGTGGCTATTATAATCCTGACGGGACAATACATAGTACCTATCCGGTATTCGCAAATCGTGAATTTATGAAAAGAATATATACTGTACTCAAAACCCGCAATCCAAATAGCGTAATCGATCTTCACGACTCTTTTAGCTATAGTATTCCATCGGTTGCATATTCCGACCTTATCTGGTCGGGAGAGATTTGGTATCATCTTCGTGGTAGGGGGGCAAAATTTATCCCCGATGAACTGACTCTTGATAAATTTCGTACGGAATTTATGGGAATACAAGCGGGAGTAGCTGCAAATATTCTCGCATATCGACTCGGTCCGCAAGAAAAAGTAGCTGCTATTTCTCTTTTACACGACATTCCCGTAAGACCTAACAATAAGAATTATGATGTCCTCTCACATAAACAATTAACGGAAAACTATTTCAATATGATAATAAAGCTCTGGAAGATGAGAGATGAATTTGATGCAAAACACGCAAAAAAAATATACTATTGGCAGCCGCAGCAAAGGCAATATATATCGGTTAATCCCGATAAATGTTATGTTTTGCTATTTTATCATCCGGGTACCAGCGTTTTAGTCTATGTTACAAATCTTAACAAGCATAAACGTAATGTTAATGTTACATTAAATCTTGACAAGTTAAATCTGGCTGACAAAACGTTGGTAGCGTATAATGTTCTCGATGAAAAGACTGTTCCGTTAAACAATGGTACTTTTTCGCTTACGCTTAATTCGCTCGACTGGAAATATATATGGATAAAACCAAGACAATAATAAAAAGCATTTTAAGTCAAGCAATATAAAGGGACATATATTTATGACAGATATCTTAGATTACAAAATTCAGCTCGATACGATAACGTCAGGATATGACAGAAAAACCTGCTGGGTTCATGCCCGTGGCGGGGCAATTCCCGGTGATTCTCCTGCTGTTGTCGTTATGATGCAGAAATTGTTACTCACCGGTACTGATATTTTTTATGCTCTCAGCGAAATGCGCACTGACGATATGGGGAAAACCTGGAAGGGCCCGGTATCGCACGACAAATCGCTCAGCAGAATTAAAAGAGCTGATGGAACTGAAATCTGTCCGTGTGACTTTTATCCGAAATGGCATAAAAAAACCGGTACTCTTTTAGGTACAGGCCATATTGCTATCTATCATAAAAATGAACTTATACCGAATCCTCACAGGCAGACGTGTTATTCTGTTTATGACCATGTAAACAGAATATGGACTCCGTTTGAAATTCTCGAAATTCCGGAGCAGGATACGAAGTTTTATAATTCCGGAGCAGGATCTGTTCAGCGATATGATCTGCCTGACGGAGATATTCTTTTACCGATCTATTTTCGCGGAGCAGAAGCAACTGCAAAGGTAGGCGATAATCCATTTGCCCATGTGCCTTATACGGTTACTGTGCTGAGATGCGGTTTTGATGGTAAAAAAATGAAATATATTGAACACGGAAATGAAATGACCATCCCTGACGTCCGGGGATTCTGCGAGCCGTCAATAACATATTTTCAGGATAAATATTATCTTACACTGCGCAATGATAATGCCGGATATGTTGCAGCTAGCAGCGATGGTCTGCATTTCGATGAACCAATAGAATGGTGCTGGGATGACGGAAGCAATCTCGGAAATTACAATACTCAGCAGCACTGGGTAACCCATAGCGACGGTCTGTTTCTCGTCTATACCCGAAAGGGTGCCGATAATGACAATGTTATGCGTCATCGTGCACCGCTGTTTATTGCACAGGTCGATACTCAAAAACTTTGTGTAATCAGGGCAACAGAGAACATCCTTGTTCCCAATCGTGGCGCCAGACTGGGAAATTTTGGTGTTACTGATGTTACTCCGAACGAAACGTGGGTAACCGTGACGGAATGGATGCAGACCACTGAGCCTGACCCTTTTGATTCTACCGTATGCGAAAAATATGGAAGCAGCAACAGTGTTTTTGCCGCCCGCATTTTCTGGAACAAACCAAACACTCTTATACCCTGAATGGAATTATTGAAAAATGATAAACAATTTACAAATCAATCCGGACTTTGATAACAGTCAAACTGAAATTTCATTTGTTTTGACCGAAGACAATGGCACTCTCGAGTGGAAAATTTTTGACGATAACGGACAAATGGATTCCGGTGAGGTCTCCTGCCTGAAAAATGAAACGGTATGTTTCTCCGGTAACATGACCAACTTTAAACCGTGGAATATAAATTTTCCACACCTCTATACGCTAAGCCTAAAACTTGTAACGCCCGATTCGGAAAAGGAGATAACAGAAAAGTTCGGAATGAGAAAAATTCACGTTGAAGGAACGCGGATATTCGTCAATAACGTTCCATTTATTGTGCGTGGATACATACGCGGCAGGGAAGCGCATGACCATCCTAATCTGAAAAATTTGTCGCTTTACGATTATTATGCGGAAAACATCAAAGCTGCCAAATTGTATGGCTTTAATTTTATCCGTTTTCACTCCAAGATTCCCCCTGATGAGTGTTTTCAGGCAGCGGATGATTTGGGAATCTTTATACACGTTGAAATTCGAAAATATTTCGGGAAATACCAAAAAGAACGCGAAGTCATGAACGATGAGGGAGAAATCATAAATGAACAACAGTGGCGGGAAGCAGTTGCTGCAATGCGAAATCATCCGTCCCTGATGGTTTACTGCATGGGAAATGAAATACGTCATCCCGGTAATAATCCTTTTGTCGAACACATCGCAAAGGTTACTCACGAACTCGACCCGTCCAGGCTTTTCATCGATACCTGTGCTCATGGTGAATTTGACCGCAGTTATGTCGATATCGATGTCCAGCACATGAGCTATTTTTATCCATTCGGAAAAGATTACGATATGATGAACAATACGCAAAATTGGCTTATCTTCGGGTCGTGCAAAGGTACGGAGCTGACTGTTCAGGATAAGGATGACGATTACAACTATAAGATTCGCAGGTCATTACCTGTAAAAC
>WFQY01000177.1 GCA_015486815.1 Phycisphaerae bacterium
ACCATATTGTCTTGTTTGTGCCCAGTGTGTATGGGCCAATTTTGTATCCATCGCTGCCATCTCTCTTTAGCATTGCATAGCTGCCGACATAAACGCCCGCTAAGTCCGTTAGTTTGAATTCGAATTGGATGAAACTTCCCCGACGTTGAATAGGCAACGAAAATTCAGATGTAGTTTTCATCTCGCTGGTATTACCAACAAATTGCACATCTTCCGTATCTGCCCGCCAAACAGGCCTGCTGCCCTTGTCGAATTGCCGATAGGTAATCTTCCATCCTGCAGGTTTTCCAAAGGGGTTTATAACGAAATCATCGGAAAAAATCTCTGCACTATTAGCAGATAGTCTGGAAAACGCCAGCATAAAAAACAGACCACACTTAAACAGGCGATTCAACACATTAAGCACTCCAAGCATCATTAAATAAAAACTCTACTTTAACCGCGAGGTGAAGTGATGAGCTTCACCTCCCGAGATAATCACAATGCGTTTGTCTCCGGATTACTACGCGATGCGTCTTCTGATCAGTCCTAATACGCCAAGAACCAGCAATCCAATCGTTGCAGGTTCGGGAACCTGATTCACGACAAAGTTGTCTGTGTAGGTATTATAATCCCAGTAGTTAGCGCCAGGACTATCTTCATAATAAGCAAAGCCAGCGTTTGTGGTGTATGCCCGTGTTGTATCGACTGCTGTCGCAGACCATGGAACAGCGATGTTGGTTGTACCCTGATCATAAATCACCGCCTTCAGTTCAATCTGGTTGCCAGTATCGAAACACTCCGCATGGAACGTGTACCATTGATTCAGAGCCAGCGGTCCCTCGTAAACCCCGTTATGGATGTCATTCATCCCACCACCGCCGGATGTCCAGTCAACTTTTCCATCACCACCAACATAAGCGTGGATGTAATAATGGGAGCCATCAGACTGACGCTGAGCCCAAACACCAATACGGCGCCCACCACCTAACTGATTTGCTATAACAAAATCGAAGTCAATGGAATAACCCAAGCTAGCATCAGCGGAAGTTGTCGCTACCGTCTCCATATGTGCCCGGCCATCTCCGAAACGGTTCATAGCCTGTTGAGACGAGTTCCACTTATACCATGTGGAGTTAAACGTTCCATCATAAACCGAAGTCCACCTCGCTGGAGCTGCAAACGGGTCTGTGCTGAAATCATCGGAAAAGATGACAGCAGCATTTACTGAAACCACACCAGCTAACATTACACACAGCACACCAAATTGTACCATTCTTTTTGTCATCGCGTTTCTCCTTTCATTAAAAAAGCGACCAAAATTAACCAATAAACCACAATTTCCGTTTCGTACCTGTTCCATCTTTTTTCTCCTTGTTAAAAAAGAACTAATAAATTTACGATTTACAATTTATAATTTACAATTTGCCAACGAGCTACGCACTCGCATCAGCTTCTTACAATCCTCAATTCCGCCAGTCGGCGGATCTTCGTCTCCGCCGAAAGGCGGAGAACTACGACATCAATCTTCAATCATCAATTCTTTAATCCTTCCCGTCGTATTTCGTATTACCAATTCCGTTTCGATCAAATATTTTTTTGTTTCTATCTTCTCGCCTATTATCAACTTCTCCATCAACTCACCCGCCAGGCGGCCTACTTTTCGTGTCGGATATTTAACAGTAGTAAGAGGCACTTCAAGCAGCCTTGCTACCGGTGAATCATTGAAGCCTACAAGCGAAATATCCTCGGGCACATTCAAACCTTCGTTCTTAATCGCTTTCAATGCTCCCGGTGCAAGCTCGTCAAACAAAAGTACAATGGCACTCGGCCGATCATCTCCGAGAGCAAGCAATTTATGGACAGGTTCATAAGCGAGTATTTCCATAACAGCTGGGTTTGCATCAGCATAGCGAACCATATCGGGGTCAAGAGCTACAATCCATCTATCATCTATATAAAGGTCAGCTTCACGCATCGCATCGATATATGCCTGCTCCCTTAATTTTATTGATTCGACGACATCACGTTGTTCAGCTGAGCCGGTAATAAATCCTATCTTCTTATGTCCCAGTGAGATAAGATATCTGACAGCTTCTTTCATTCCGTTGTAATGGTCAGGCTCGACAGCAGGACAGTCAAGCCCGGGGTATCGCCTGTCAACCATTACCATAGGAAAACCGTCTTCTACCATTTTGCGTACGAATTCGTGATTAGTGGCTGGCAAATGAGGCCACCATATCAAACCTGAAATGCCAATCTGCTCTGCGCGTTTGAGATATTTCGCTTCGATAGCAGGGTTTGCTTCGGAACTCCAAAGAATCAGATCGAGATCGCAGCCTGATAGATATTCTCTAATTCCTTCTACGATAGCGGTTTCCATCGAATGTTTGAAATTCGGAGCGATCATACCTACCATCGTCGTAGGATTTACCTGAGCAAGCGAAGTCGAGGCGACAATAAATGTACCCTTGCCCTTGATCGAACGGACAATATTTCGCTTTTTTAGTCTGTCAAGGGCATTCCGTAGCGTTTTTCTGCTTATTCCGAACTGTTCTGCAAGCATATATTCGTCAGGCAACTTAAGCTGACCTTCTTGCCTGCGCTGTTTGATCTGCTTGATAAGCTCTTTTTCGATTTTATCGGACAATAGCATATATGTCCCTCTTATGTAGCCTATTTTTGTTCTATGTTATACATAAGATACAAAAAAGAGGCATATTTGTCAAGGGAAATTTTAGAATTAAATATTTTGCATTCTTTCGGCAGGTTTTACATAAATCTTGCGATTGCAAGATAAGCAAGCAGCAGTAGGGTCTCCGACAATTCACCACAGGCGAATATCGAATATTTATTATGTCCGCCTATCCGCCAGGAAATCAACATCGAAGCAAGATAAACAATCAGAAAAATTACGAACGCTACCAATAGTCCTATCGCACGATTCCGCCAACTCGAAAAATAAATCGTCGTTACGATGAATACTATTACCAGATTGCCAAGTAGGGATTTTATTGTTGACCGTGTTCTGACGATTTTATCGGTAGGCGTGATGTCTTCTGACGATTGTCCCGTCGAGGATGCGATGATAATTCCCATTTTTCCCCATAGCCCCATCAATATAAGCACACGAAAATGCATCTGCGGATAGAGACGATTGAAATATCTCCGCCAATCCGTAGGCCACCATGGTGTATGATATGGCATAGCAAGAAGGGCGGAAAATTTTATCAAAATTATCATTACTATCGCGAGGACGCCTGGGAGTGCGAGAGAATAAATATCCGATTGTGTAAATTCGGGGTTAGCTAATCTGTCAACGGTGCGCGAAAATCCTAACAATTGTTTGAAATTTAGCAGGCAGCTGGCGAGCAATACCATAGCTGACGGCATAAGCCTAAGTCTCGAACGCTCGCTGAAATAAATGTCGCCGAAATACTTCCAACTGATAGCAAAAACAGCAGAAAGTATAAGGCCGTAAACCAACCCCCATAGCAGTATCATCAACGGAGTAAACTTCTGTTTGTCCGACTTAATCGAAAATTGCGGAAATATGCAGTAAGAGGAAGCTGAATATATAGAGACGATTTTATCAATATCCCAACGTTTCGGATTTACCATTTTCACACCTATATTGTCCGCTATCCGCTCGGTAATATCGGAGAATCTTTCGATATCGCATCAAGAGAAAATACCGATTGCGTTCGTATCATTGTGTTTAATTTTGGGACAGCGTGATAGCAAAATATATCAAGTTCTCTTGGCCTACGTTCATAATCGATGAAGCTAAACGGAGCAAGCTCATCATCTTCCGACCATTGCTCGAATGTGATAAACATACCCTTATGTTTTGCAAATTTTGTCATTTCCTGATAGACGCTTTCGAATACAGGGGCTAACATCTGTTCCGATTGAATATTTAGCATATAGTGAATATTATTTTCGATATTAGCTTGGTATTCTCTATTTTTATCTACGGTTAAGGTTTCGAGCAGACAGGTTTCGGGAAGAATGTCAATACGCGTGGTAAGCAGCTCAGTAATATCAGCGTGGGCGGTATGAAACAAAATATGATGACCGGAGCCGATGAGAAATATCTTTGCTTCATAATTTCCCGTATCGATGGTTTTGTCCAAAAAAATCTCGAATAGCTCCGGATGCAATACCCTGCCATAAATAAGCATTCTTGCATCTTTTATGTTATTTAGCTTTGCTGGCATTATTGATTACTCATCGAATTATTAATCAATACCAAAATATCATACATTATATGACAGCCAACGGTTATTCCGAAGCCACGAAGGATAAAAATACCGGTCAGATATCCGCCTGCAATGGCACGAAACACAAAAGTATGCCAACGAAAAGATTCGTTTCCGAGGTAATGATATAGACTGAAGATCACAGCGGAAGCTATCATAATTATAAAAATCGCAGGTCCCTCGGATATTCCTGCAACGTCCGTCAAAATGATGCTCAATAGTGTAATCAATATAAGGCGGAACAGTAATTCTTCGTAAAGTCCAGCTCCGATGCTTAGCAGTAGCTCCTCGTACCAGTGTGTAAAATGTGCACTGATTCCTGCGAGGGAAGAAGCGTATCTGGTGGCATAGCTGCTGGCTACGTTGCTTAGCACTAACAGTGGAATTGCAAGCATAAGACTTTCGATAGCCATTCCCACGAGTGTTCTCCAATTGACCTTCCAGCTTGCACCTGTTGCAATCTGCCAGCAGAGCAGGATAGCTATGATTGCTAATCCGGGAAGGTAGAAGCTACTGATGCCTAAGAGCATAAGGAATTGATAAAAAAGCTGAAATGCTATTACCCGTTCATTGAAGGCATCGGACGGATTTCCGCCTGTGGTTATCATAATGCCGAATTCATAGATTATTATAATGGGAAGCAAAAATATCAGACAGACTATCGGGCGCTGTACATCGTCCATATATCCTTGACTGATATTATTTGATTTTAGCTTGGTAGATTTTTTTTTGCTCATAGCATTACATTATCAATTTTAGCAAGGTGTTGTAAATCAGAAAATCCGCAACATTCACGCTAGCGCAGGCTTTATATTTCTG
>WFQY01000178.1 GCA_015486815.1 Phycisphaerae bacterium
GTATATGACAGTAACTATGCAACAAATTGCTGAACGTGCAGGATTGTCGCTTCCGACCGTCAGCCAAATATTGTCAAACAAGGGAAAAGCTTACAGTCCGCAAACTCGCCAAAAAGTATTGCGCATAGCAAAAGAGCTGGATTATCGCCCTAATGCCTACGCAAGAAGCGTTGTAACAAAACGATTCGACGCTGTCTCGTTACTTTTGAGTTCGGAAGAACACAGAAGCTATCTGCCAAACAGCAGACTTGACGGTATCGTAGATACCATAGAAGAGCATAACTATCATCTTTCCATTATGAAACTGCCCGATGAAAAACTATGTAATGAGGGTTTTCTGCCCAAAGCATTGCGTGAGTGGCTCTCGGACGGACTTCTGGTAAATTATAATGCTTATATCCCCGAAAAATTAATCACATTAATCCAAAACTACAGTATTCCCACCGTTTGGCTCGATACCAAACGCAATTCGGACTGTGTTTATTCGAATGACAGAGAAGCTTCCGAACAAGCGGGAAAATATCTGTTAGCTCTCGGCCATAGGCGAATAGGATATGCACATTATTCTATTCCGCGAGCCCGCTTCGAAAATCCCGTTCATTATTCCGAAACAGATCGAGCGATGGGAGCAAAAGAGATATTTTCACGCGAGGGAATAGACCTGCAAATATACATTGGTGAGGAAAACATACCGCGTTCGGAGCGGATTGAATACAGTAAACGCTGGCTTAGAAAACCGAACAGACCGACAGTTGTCATAACATACGCCAGTACTACCGCAATACCTATAATCATAGCAGCTATACAACTGGGTTTAAGAATTCCACAGGATTTATCGGTAATTACCTTCGCTGAAGACCACCTTGCAAATGAAGGCGGAATAGAAATAACTTCGCTTGTTATTTCCGAATACGAAACAGGAACAAAAGTAGCGGATATGATATTAAAAAAAATCGAATCACCCGATAAAACATTTGCTCCTATACAAATTGCACGAACTCTTGAGATAGGTCAAACTACAAGTAACACCTATGTATCTAAATAGAATTTGTCATTTATTATTTAGCATTTGTAATTTAACATTAACTTTGGGTTTTTGTTATGAAAAGTCGAAAAAACGGTTTTACATTAATCGAGCTTTTGGTTGTAGTGGCGATAATAGCTGTGCTTGTTGCAATGCTCCTGCCTGCATTATCCGCAGCGAGAGAGCAGGCAAGATCGCTTGTCTGCTCAAACCAACTTAGGCAGCTTATGCTTTCTACCAATATGTATGTCAGCGAATATAATACACTGCCGTTAGCTAATCCGTCGGTGTCGGCACATTGGTTTTTAGAGTTAGGTTATGCGGTACACGACCCTCGATTGCTCTGCCCGACCAGCTATGATATAAGCGGATGGAGTGAATCGCCATATTGGCTTGGCTCGGAATATCCTATCAATTACTTTGTTACCCATCCGTTCGCTGCCAATCCGCGAATAGGTGCGCCGATTAATCCCGACAGACTAATAGAGCAACCATCAAAATTTGTGCTCTTTGCCGACGGCAGAAGAGATATGCCTTACCCCTGGTTCGGCTGGTCAACGTGGAAAACGGATAACATGCCCCCCCACTATTACCGTTGGTCGTACAGACATAAAGACGATGGAATAAATCTCGCTTTTATTGATATGCACGTAGCGTATTGGAAAGAGCAAGCATCCGAGAAGGCTTTAATAGACGGCACAATTCTCTTCGATGTAAATTATCCCTAATGAAAAGGAAAACAATGATTGGCTATTTCTACGAGCATATGATAGTCCCTCAGCTTATGCTTATCGCAATTTTTATATTGTGTTTGTCGAATACTTATTCCATAGCAACTACCACTTACGATGGGGCTTCGCAATTTGTTCCGCTTGGCGTATATATGAGCTGGGAACGAACAGCTGCCTGCGCCAAATACTACAAAACCGACCGATGGAACGATGTCTGCAAGAGACTCGACGTAATAGCTAAGTATAATATAGATACGCTATGGGTCGCTAATATGACGGAAGGTGATCTGCCACGCTTAATTAAAGAATGTAAAGTCCGCAATTTGAAATTGATCGCAGCGATGAATACTGTCGAAACCAAAATTAGCTCGCAATGGACGGATAACGGAAAATATTACGATAGTGTTATTCCGAGAATAGTTAAATTAGCTAACAAAAGTAAAACGCTTATAGGATGGGTATTAAGCGATGAACCCCGCATAGATGATTTACCCAAAATAGAAAAACTAAGATTGAAATTCTCCGAAACAGACCCAGATAGATTTTCACTGGTTGTAACGACTTGGAATGTAACTCCGTATGTTCCCGAACATACCAATCTTCCGATCGTATGCGTGGATTTATATCCGTTTTTCGGGCATAACGATCCGAACGGCCCACACACCGAAAAGACGAGCAAAGCATTTTTCCGTAAAAATACTCAGCGGATGATAGATGCGATAGGCAGCAAAAATATAATGCCATGGATAATGAGCCAATGCTTTGTCGAAATCTGGGGACCTTGGAGGTACAACGAAAATTATCAGGTAATCGCCCTGCCCGGAGCATATCTTCACTGGCGATGCCCAACACTGGCTGAGATACGATGGCAGATATGGGAGACATTCCGAAGCGGATGCAAGGGTGCGTTTGTCTTTACCATAACCCCGCCAGCTCCGAATCCCACGCGAGAAAAACTGCCGCCCCCTAAAAACTTTCCATACAAAAATGTTTTGATAAAAGCTCCTGTTGTTGTAGGTCCCGCTGGTTTATTGAGTCCGGATGCTTCACCTACGCTACAACTTAAAGAGCTTAGCAAAGCCTATCGAACGATAGCGAAACATAAGCAAATCATTCGCAGGTGGAAACAAATTTCCCTATCCGGAGTAACCGTATCCAAACCCGGAAAAATACAATGTTTTATCGACCCTGTAACCAAGAATAAATATGCTATTATCCTTAACGATGACTTACGTAAAGCTCACAAATTAAAACTCACATTATCAAAAAATGATACCCGCATATTCACACTCCAAGCTGGCGATGGTACAATAATAGAACTCAACAAACAGAACTAACAATATGAACATTCCAATAACAGCTGAATTATCGTTGGATATTTCCGATACTCGCACAGGCGTTATTCGCGGAGATGGATTTTGCCTGCGAAAAGCATCAGCAATTTTCGTACAAGATCGATATTGGGTATATGCAGATATTGTTCCGTGGGATAATCCCCATTGGCCTAACACTTATGATACGTCAATAGGCCTTTTCAGTTCCGAAGATTGTAGCGATTGGAAATATCACGGTATTGTAGTAAAACACAAAAACCAAGATTTCAGATACGATTTTGGCGGTGTAACCACGCCTGACGCTATAATGTTCAGCGGAAAAATATTCTTATTTTACGCAGGTAAGGAAAATCTCGACGGGGGTGGCAAAAGGCACATTTTATGTGCTACATCGGACTCTCCAGATGGAATATTCATCAAACACAAAAAACCGATAGCGGAATCGCACGCTGACCATATCCACTTTGACGACCCGATAGCTATCCTCTCCGAAGATAAAAAGCGAATAGAGCTTTATTATCGTTATGCGAATCATAAAGCGGGCTTTTATGAAATTATGAAGGTTACAAGTTCCGACGGTGAAAATTGGTCAGCACCGATTACCGTCCTAAAGTCCAGCGATAAAATTCGTGCGTACGAAACAGCTCAGGGATGCAGAATAACCGTCGGAGATAAATCTTCTGTCCTTTTATGGACGTTTGACCATTTCGCCACGGGCGAATTCAAAACAGGAATAAGAATCTCTTCGGACGGAAACATTTTTTCCGAAAATGATTGTCTCTATCTCGATGATTATTGGGCTGAAAGCATTCCGCATTGCGGGCTACAAACAATATGTTTATCCAAAGACGAAAGCTCGATAGAATATCTGGGAATTGCAAAAAATATAGATAACGTCGGCCATTATGGCATTGAAATTTATTCCGTAAGGATAATACAAAAATGAATGAATTAGCACACAAATATATCGTACAAATAGCTGTCGATCGTCTGCCTGATTCTTATCGCGAAAAGATATCACCTTTTATCAGCTTGTTCGAAGTTACCGCTAACTATCCTGACATTTTCGAAAATCCCGATTTGCCCGTAGCGGAAAAAGATAAAATCGACCCCGATTGGCGCAAGTACATAATTATCGATGGTAATCTATCCATCCATAAATGCCAGCCGACCGCTCCCGAGACATATTCACGATTAATCGAATTTCATACGCACAATAGTATCGTGAATATAAGAAACAAAAATTTTGAACAAGCGATCAAATATCTCGGCTGCCTATCGCACATCGTCGGCGATATCGGTCAACCTGTCCACCAGATTGATGAATCGACCATTGCGAAATTATTTCCTCCGCCAGCAAATTTCGAACAAATCGATTTTCACAAAAAGATAGAATCATACGCAGCTAAGCCCGACATCGGAAACTATCAGCCAAAACTATTGGGCACAACTGAAAATCAGATTAAGCTCGGATTGCTAAATGAGTTAAATGAGCTTGCAAAGAAATCCGCACCTTATGTCGGTAAAATTTTGCAAGCTATATATGAGGGTGTTGAGGACGATAAAATCAATGCAATCGCATCCGAGCCGATTCGCTTTTGTGCGGAAATATTTTCGGATTATCTTTATTCGGTATTTACGTTAAGCTGCAATAAACCTCGTACGTAAATTCACAAACAGTCTTTAGTCCTGATAGCTTAATCGTTGATATTGTGCATTTTCACATTTGCTGCTCTACAGCCCGCATATGTGGCAGGAAAAGAGCCAACGTATATTCATCCTGAAAATCAGGGTCGAGATTAAGCTCTATTACCTCCGGCAGATCCATTATCCGCTCAAATTCCCGCCAAACATTTTTGTCTATAAGCCCTAAAAATGCACCCGCAAGCGAACCGTTGCCTATTACCTCATACCGATCGATATCAACATCTGGCAACAATCCTATCGCAATTGCATTTTCGATATTTATGTATCGTGCAAATCCGCCTGCCAAAAATATCCTGTCGAACGCATTGAAACCAACTTCCCTGCCAAGACGAGACGTGAGAATATAGACAGCGGAAAAAATCGCAGCTTTAGCCTGCAATATCGTCTCTATATCTTTTTCGTTTATGGTAATATCTCCTGTTCGGTCTTCGGTCTCTTCGGAATATGCAATTACATATTCACAGATATTGTTTTCGCCACATCTGATACGCAAGCATAGCTGAGCTTTGTCTTTCTGTATCCTACCAGCTGAATTTATCACACCCTCACGCAATGCTTCCGCGAGAAAATCTATCAACGCGGAACCACAAATACCAACGGGCTTGCCTGAACCGATTACCTTATATTCGCAATCGCAACCGTTATTACTGAGCTTAATCCGTTCTATAGCACCGGCACTGGCTCGCATACCATTGGAAATTCGCAAACCTTCGAAAGCAGGACCAGCTGCACATGCGGTTACAAACATTTTTTGACCATCGGAAATTGCCATCTCACCATTCGTGCCAATATCTATCAACAATGACAACCCATTATGATAATGCGCCCTGCATATCTCAAGATCACTAACTATATCTCCACCTATATAAGCACTTATCGACGGTACGACATCTATCGGAGCATCGGGAAAAATACTCAAACCAAGTTCTTTTGCGCTAAAAGGTGATACCTTTCGTGCAACGGGCTGAAATGGCACAACACCGATAGCTGACGGGTCGAGTCCCAAAAATATATGCCACATTACCGTATTACCCGAAATCACCATTCGCTTAATATTATTACACCCCACCTGATGTTTTTCGCAGAGCAAGCGCGTTAGCGGATTGATGGTTTCCTTTATTATCAGTTTTTGTAGCTGATTTAGGCCGCTCTGCTCGGAAGCGTGCGCAATTCGAGCAGCTATATCGTCTGCCTGCTGAATCTGCTGATTATAACGCGATACCGTATCGACAATCCGACCTGATGACATATCTACAAGCGATGCTACCACCGTCGTCGTTCCGATATCGACAGCTAACCCGTTGCAACTTACTTCATCATCGCAAGGTGGATCGACAGCTATTATTCGCCAATCACCGTTAAGCCAGGCAAGAGTAATCTTTATTTTGTAATCGTTCGAACGCAAAGCTACAGGCAGAGTTTTCAACGCTGACGGTGTAATATCCGAAACTTTGATATTATGTTTTTCCCGTAAAATAGTGATAAGCTGTTCGTAGTCGCTACTCGTTTTTCCAAGCTCCGGCTCGGACAATTCGACTGTCAACTGCTGAATAGTAGGATTAAGCTGACGATGCTCACTAATGACGAAATCGGCAACTACCTTTTCACCCGTCTCGACAAGCGATCGGCGTGGAATGGATATTTTGAATGGCCCTTCGAGTATGCGTGTCTGACAGCCAAGCACTCTGCGCTTTTGTCCGCTGGCTATAACAAAGGTCTCATCGTTAAGCTGATAAGTCCCCGCCAGCAGATCGACAGCACAGCCGCCACACGTACCCTTACCGGCACAGCTCGTATTCAAAAACAACCCCGCTGAGTTTACTAACTCCGTTATCAACATCGGACGAGCAACCTTGATTTCCTTTATCTCATCAGGTGTCTGTATCTGTCCCGCTATTTCCATCGTAATACCTTTCTCATATCATTTCATATCAAATGTTATCGGTAAGAATTTCCTACAAACTATACCAGAAATCAAGAACATCTTCCGCACCGGAAAATCCATCTTCACCACCGATAGCGTAGCCAGCGGATAAAAGCAATGATCCCTGCGACGCCCAATAATGCATACGCTTAAGATAATCTTTTCCACTCTCGCCTTCACGCCTCGGCCAAGTGCCGTAAAAAACTTTTCCGGAATCCGCAAATTTCTCCATCTCACGCTCGAAAACTTTATCGTGAATGTCTTCTTTTCCCGGTATAAGCCCGTAATTTATCCCACGCACATTGGGAATTTCGCGAAGCCTATCGGAAAGATATTCATTATATCCACAATAATGCACCCAACTACCGCCAAAGGCATCTGTCAATTTCGTCGTATATGGAATTATGAATTTATCTATCGTGTCAGGCCCGACTATCGCCGAAGTATCCTCACAAATACGTATGCCCATATTCTCTGCATATATTTCATTTCCGTGATGCATCTGATCGATCGGTTCGCCAATCGTTTCTTTGCACCATTTCACACCTCGAATGCTCAGTTCAACCGTAAGCTCCATCAAATGACGGACAAAAGATTCATCATCATAGACTTCGAGAAAAAGTGCATCTCCGAGTATCAAATGCGCAAGATCGAAAGGCCCCTGATTGTCCACACAATATACAGGCACTTCGGGAACTACTTCCTTGAATCGTCTTATGTGTTTTAAACCAAGCTCAAAATCGCCCCGAATCCGAATATTATCGCTCGTTAGTTTTGCAACTTCTTCTTTCGTAAAATGATCCTTGAACCACGGCATCTTATCGGGAAAGACTTCCTGATTTCGCCCCAAAAGCGAGAGCAGATTGCCTGTTCCCATATTCGCACGAATAGAAGGCACACTATCGCTGCCCGAATTCGCAGCAGCAAAAAATCCACGCATCTGACTACAGAGCATAAGGTCGCTATTGTAAAACGCCTGCTTATAATCGGGATCAGGAATCTGTTCTTGCTCTTTAGTCAACGGAGCGGAGATAAATATCGGCGGTTTATCGGGTTTTTCTCCCACCCATAATTTTTTCTGCCTGTCCTTTGCGATAGCAATTCGAGAATTATCAATTTGCACAATATCACGCAATTTGCTTACATCAAAGTTTGTTGCATTGAGCATAACATTACTTTCTATTTGTTTTTAAGCAATTACACAAACAA
>WFQY01000179.1 GCA_015486815.1 Phycisphaerae bacterium
AAAAAATAAAAATATTTTTTTAGAATAGCCGAATTTAGCTGAAATCGAAGATTTATTGGGGTAAAGCCAAATCCCCCCGCTCATACTTGATTTTTCTTTAATGACTTACAACATCGCAACCGCCTCCAAACAAAATGTAATAGGTTGATAGATAGCGATTAAGAGACTAAAATGATAAGTTATGATAAAGAAGATATATCTGATACATCATACACATACGGACATAGGATATACTGGAATATATTCTCAGCTAGCGGCTCAGCATATCAGAAATATGCGTTCTATTATCAAATCGTGTCAGGGGAACGATAGATTTCGATGGACAATAGAAGCAGGTTGGCCTTTGGAAATGTTTCTCTCCTATGCATCAGCAACCGAAAAGAAAAAACTCGCTGAATGTTTTCAAAAGGGGCAAATCGAATTAACGGGGTTTTACAATCAGCCATTAACCCAGCTATGTACTTTCGAAGAACTATGTGCATCGGTAGAACTGACGCACAAACTTGCAGACGAACTGCCAGCAACAATAGAGACAGCTATGCTTAATGATGTAGGTGGCGTAAGCTATAATATTCCACAGATACTAAATTATTACGGTATCAAATATCTCGTCAATGGTTGTGGTGGTTGGCGTGTTATGCTGCCATTTACAACTCTGCCACATTTATTCTACCTTGAAGGGCCTGACGGTAGTAAAGTTCTTTACTATCATATTCGCGACGATGTCGAAAACCGTCAGCCCGAACTCGGCCCAGCTCAATATGGCTTCGGGATAATCTATTTCCTCTGGCCAATGCTGAAGGAAATCGACGGACAACAGAAATCAGTTGTAACCGATGGTGAAAAAACAATCTTCGACTTCGTCGGCAGAGAGGGAATAGACGTTCTGCTTGAACGGTTAGCCAGACAAAATTACCCCTATGATATTCTGCTACTGCAAGCGGGATTTGATAATGGCGGAGCTATTCCGAGGCTTATGGAAGCTATCGACGAATGGAACGCCCGTTACGGAGAGCCTGAAATCGTACTCGGAACGTGTAGGGAATTTTTTACAGAAATAGAAAATCGTTATAATCAGCAAATTCCGACAATTCAGGGTGAGTTGACCTGCTCGTGGACGGAACAGGCCATTACCAACGCCCAAGCTACGGGAAGATATCGAGATGCAAAAAGAAAACTCTTTTCATACTTCACTGTTGAAATAGCCAGCAAATCAAATTCTCCGAAAAATCACGCACTTTGGTGGGACATAATGAAAAACCTCCTATTTTACAGCGACCACACCTTTGGCTTGAGTATGTGGAGCTGGCAGGAGAAGGTTTCACAAACAGGTTCGTTATGGAGCGAAGTTTTCGACTTGTCTCGTTATTCGTGGGAAATTAAAACGGGATATGCTGATATGGCATATTACCAAATAAGCAGAGCGAAAGAATCTCAAAATATTAAACTTACCGGAGATGATACCGATTGCCCCGATAGGCTATCTGTTTTCAATCCGCATTCATTTGATTATTGCGGTATTATAAAATTTTACACTACTCAAAAACATATCGAGCTTATTCGCGGAGACGGCGCAATATTGCCCGTCGAGAGCATACCGGTAAATTCAAAATGGCATCTACACAAAGCTCAGCTCGACAACATACCCGCTTATGGTCTCGAAGTTTTCCAAATTCGAGAGACATCAAATACCGTTAAGCCACAATATTTTTGTGAAGATTGGGAATTAAAATGCCCGTCGATGACAGCAAGAATTGATCCGAAAACAGGAGGCATTTGCTCTTTACAAACCGAATGTCCGCAAAAAGAGTGGGTCGATGCTTCTTACGCTTATCTAAATGAGATATACTATTACGAGGTGCAAGGAGTTGCAACAACGCCGTTTCGAGGCGGACTTGACGAGCCGGTAACTCAGCACCGCTGTACACTTTCAGCAGTCAGGCAGACGGGACACTTTTCCGGAATCTACACCGCATCAATATTGATAGAACGCAAACTCGATGTGAACGGAATAACAATTCTCTGTGAAACTCAATATATCCTTGATGCTTCGGGTTTGCATATCAGAAATCGCATCAGAAAAATTCACACACTGAGCAAAGAGGCATGCTATTTTGCTTTTCCGTTTCAGATGCAAGTTCCTTATCGATTTGATGTTAATCAACAGGGGCAGACAACAAAATTTCCCGATGAACGTCTGGCGGGTGCTTCTAATCATAATTTGGGAATGCAGGATTTTGTCTCTCTTAGCGATGCATACTCGAGTGTCCTGCTAACATCGAAACAGGCCTGTTTAATTGCCCTGAGTCAGCCATCCTATTATCACTTCGGACTGGAATATCAAAAGATAGACAGGCCAGCTATCTTCTCTTACGTTTTCAACAATCTTTGGAATACCAATTGTCCGTTACATCAGCAAGGTGATTTGATTTTCGAATATCATATAGCTTGCTTCGACAAACCTTATGACCCTGTAATAGCGTATCAAACTTCGAGGAAATTTCTGATTCCCGCACAAGCATATCTGGGCGATTTAAGAGAATTGAATTTTAAGGAGTCAGCTTCCAATCTGTTCGAGATTTCCACCGATAACGTAATTGTGGAGTCTATTCGTCCGGAAGCAGACAATAATATCTGGCAGATTAAGCTTGTGGAAATTGCACGGAAAGCGACGGAGTGCAAAATGATTTTGGCTGATGAGCGATTTGCCAAATTCGCTATTAAGTTAACTCATAGTGAATCACCGCAATGGCAGACAATACGGAACAATACAATCTTACTCAACTTCAAGCGTTGCGAATGTAAAACGCTATTGCTAAAAAGAAGTCCGTAGCTATTAGCTAAGAGCCAAAGGCTGTTAGCTTAATCTCGCGTTGTTTTCTTCGATACTCTGTTGATACTTTCAGTTATGGACAGCACTCCCATAGAAAAGATGAGCGCGTAGGAGTATCTGTTTCAGCGACGAACAGCCGTCCGTTACCAATGTAGCACAAATCGTGCGGACGGTAGCATGCTTCGCTTATAGTCTCATCAAAAATTTGCCCCAAATTAGCGAAAAAGCGTTTCTCCCTATCATAAGAAAACAGTTCTACCTGCCCGTTATCACCACCTACGCCATAAAT
>WFQY01000180.1 GCA_015486815.1 Phycisphaerae bacterium
ATACAGGTGGGATTAATATGAAAAGATTAACAAGCATCATTTGTCTGACACTTTTATCGTTTTGTGCGGATAGTGTTGTTTTAGCGGAGTCTGCCTCGGCGCATCATTCACCTGTTACGATACGTGTGTTTGGCTTGCCTGATGTAAACAATCCAGCCATTAGATCCAAAATAGCCAAAGCTATTTTGGATGAGTTCCATAAACGATATCCTTACATAAAAGTAGAATCCGCTACGGGTCTTCAGATAGAAGGCAAGGGAATGGATATTGTTCCCTTGATGCAGATAGCGGGAGATATTGCCCCCGATGTGTTGTACGTAAACTTTCGCCAGTCAGATACATATATTCAACAACAATTTCTTTATCCGCTTGACAAATATGTAGCAAAACTTCCCAAAGAAGATCTTAAAGTAATTTCCGATAAGCTTTGGCCTGTGATAAGACGCAAAGGCCCACCCGATGGTAAGGTACACATATATGCTTGGCCTACTCAGCCTTTGGTTAGAGCAGTATTTTACAGACGCGATTTGTTCCAATCGGTAGGCTTGCCAGATAGAGCGCCTAAAAATTGGAAGGAGTTGATGCAGTTTGCGCGGAAACTGACCGACCCGGAAAAGGGAACGTATGGCCTGTATATAAGTCTTGGCGAAGAGACTGCATGGGATTGGATGATGTATTTGTGGTCTGCCGGTGGTGATGCTGTTGTTCAAGATAAAAATGGTAATTGGCATTGTGTGTTCGACTCTGATGCAGCGGCACAGGCAGCATTGTTTTTTACAAAACTATGCCGCCAAAAATGGAAAAAAGTTTACATTAAAAACGGAAAGAAAGTTGTAAAAGAGATTGAAGGAGTCGTATATCGTGATGTCAATCCCGGTATGGATTGGGATCTCGGAAGAATCGGGATGATGTGTAAGTATCTCGGTTTTGACGAAATGACTAATATAAAAAATCCCGATTTAATTGGAATAGGTCCGCCACCTGCAGGCCCGACTGGCAAAAGGGGGTCTGAATTTAACGCAAGAATGATGGGGATTTATAGCGGTATAAAAGACCCTCGTGTTCGCGATGCTGCATGGAAATATGTGCATTTCTGGATGAGTAGGCCTGCACGTAAAGCGATGGTCGATACTATGGTCAAAAATGGTTATGGGCGGTTTGCTCAACCGAGCTTACTTAAGGAATTTGGATATAACGAATATGCAAGAATGATTCCTAAAAGTTGGGAACGAGCATTCAAAGAGGCAGCAAAATACGGAAAGCCCGAACCATACGGAAAAAACTGTCAGCAGGTATATCGATGGATGACTCAGCCTCTTGGCGAAATTCTTTATGATAAGGAAATTATCGCTGCTATCAATCGCGGTGATGACGCATTTGCACTTAAAAAGATAAAGAAAATTTTGCACAGAGGAGTAGAAGTTGCAAATGAAAAAATGATAGGTATATTACCCGAAAAGACACTTACCTATATAAAAAATTGGCCTTGGCAGAGTTTCTGGAAGAAATGCGTAGCGATAGGAATTATTCCCGAAAAAACAGTTACATTCCGTAACAGAGTAGCTTTGATTGTAACAATTATTATTGCAACTGTGTTTACACTCGTTTTCAGATATATATGGAAAGTATTTTCCCCACCTAAGGACGATCCCGTTTTAAGTAAAGGAACTTGGCAGTTCCGTAAATATAAAATAGCATATTTGTGTCTGATACCTGCGGTGGCAACAATTGCCCTTTGGCAGTATTATCCGCTCGGCCGAGGTATTTTGATGGCTTTCGAGGATTACAGAGTTACCGGCAAAGGAGGCGGATTTGTAGGGTTGGCAAACTTCGCAAATGTACTTTTTGATGACCAATTCTGGTATTCGATGTACGTAGCTATAAAGTATTCCGCTATTTTTATGACTTTCGGATTTACCGCTCCGATTATCCTGGCAATTCTGCTGCAGGAGGTACCCAAAGGAAAAGTCCTTTACCGAACTATTTATTATCTACCAGCGGTTATTACCGGTTTGGTTGTTATCTTCTTGTGGAAGACGTTTTATCGTCCCGACGGATTATTAAATCAGATACTCGCAATTTTCGGGATACATTCGAAAGAGGCGTGGCTGCAAAATCCGCAATGGGCACTTATTTGTTGTATTGTTCCGACTATCTGGGCTGGTATGGGACCGGGATGTCTGATATATCTTGCAGCTCTGAAAACTGTTCCCGATGAATTATACGAAGCTGCCAATATCGACGGTGCTGGAATATGGAAAAAGATAGTACATATTACCATACCATCGATAAAAGGATTGATAGTAATTAATTTTGTCGGTGCATTTATAGCCTCGTTTCAGAGTGCCAATATGATTCTCGCTATGACCGGTGGTGGTCCCTATGCGCCATACGGTGCTACCGAGGTTGCCGGTTTGCACATATTCTATACAGCGTTTTTCTATCTGAAATTCGGTTTGGCGACCGCAATGGCGTGGATATTAGGATTGATGCTGATAGGATTTACCGTATTGCAGCTGAAACGGCTGAGGAATATGGAGTTCAGAACAGCAAGTAGCTAAAGAAGTTAACGGAGATAAATTATGCCTATAATCACAGCTGTCGAAGCTAAATCGAGATGGGTCAAATTCGTATATCTGTGTATATATATCGTGCTGACTCTTGGTGCTTTGACGATGATATATCCGATGATGCTTATGCTTTCAGGATCGGTAAAGTCGGAAACAGATATCATTACGATGGACCCGATACCGAAATTTTTGTTTAATGACAATATCTTATATAAAAAATATCTTGAAAATAAATTCGGCGGTCAAATTGCACCTGTCTCTTATACACATCTC
>WFQY01000181.1 GCA_015486815.1 Phycisphaerae bacterium
TGGTTGCTTATGGTGCATATAAGGAGCTTATACGTTCGGGGTGGAAAGGAAAAGGCAAATATCTTGGTGGTTATGAAAGATTAGCGATTTTTGATGAAGGATTTCAATCGGCACTAATAACTACCGAACAAAGGCCATTAACACGGATGGCACATAGGGCGGCAGAGCTTTTACTCGAAGAGATTAAACATCATGGACGAGCGAAGAAAGTCCAAGAAAGACTGGAAGTGAAGAAATACAAAATACAAAATAAACAATTCGAAATTAAAAATGAAGAAGAATTCGAAAGAATCGTTAGCCATTAACTGTTAACTGGAAGGACAGTGGACTGAGAAGTAAAATTTGTGTTTTATTTTCCCAGCGTGTGTTGCGTTGGAAATATTTATTTTATAAGTGGTTTTTTGAAAGGAGCAAAATTATGAAGAGTGCAGTAATGACAATTTGTGTTGGAATTTTGGGATTTACTTATTTGGCAGGAGCAGATATTGTAAATCTGTATCCGGTTGCAGATGCATGGATTGAAAAGAACAGTGAAACAAATCATGGTTCGGATGCTAATCTACAGGTACGTGAAGACAGTGAAAGCTATCCAATGCGTTCCATATTGCTTCGATGGGATTTGAGTTCTCTTGCCGGTGCAACAATCAATTCGGTAGAATTTTGGGTTTACACCACAAGTGCATCAACTACGCTCTATCCTCATGCATACAAACTAACTTCCGCATGGGACGAAAGCACTGTTACATGGACTAAAAGGACAAGCACGGAAAACTGGGGTACTGCCGGGGGTGATTACACCGATGATATTATGACTTTAACGTGGAATATTTATGTAAACAAATACAAAAGCATCATCGAAGGTGGAACAGATGTCGATTTTAATGCGTTAGTGCAGGAATGGGTCGATAATTCGTCAAGCAACTATGGAATTTATATCAAAAGACCTATAGCAGGTACAAGACAGGGTTCTTTTGGATCACGAGAACATACGTATCAGCCTTATTTAAAAATTGATTATACCCCTGTTCCCGAACCTGCAAGTATGGCAGTGCTGGCGGTAGGGTTACTCATGGCATTGTCTGGTCGTAAGAAATAATAGCCGGTATGGGATTTTGCCCTTTGTTGTTTGTTAACAAAGGGCAAAATCTGACTTTTATAGGGAATTTATTATGCGACAGAGGAGTTTTATAGTTATTTCTTTGCTGACTTTAGTTTGTTTCGCAAGAGGTGAAACAACTTTCAAGGATAGTACAATTATCCGATTCGATAATGTTCCAGGCGCCAGTGATGTAGATAAAATAAAGCGATTGCCAGAACTTATTCGATCGAAACTACAAACGATTGGTACGAAGTATTCACTTGACGGAGGTTGGCCTCAGCCTGGCTATCTTTATACAACGGTGCGAATTGTTTTCTCAGCCAGGGTTTATGATTTTCGTCATCTGAAAGCACCAGTTGATATGGGACACTGTTTTGAATTTATCGGTCAGGGTCGTCCGATTTTTGAATGTGGAAAAAACGGATTTATTCGATTTGCTCAGCGTAAAACGCTTATCAAGGATATTGCATTTGTCGGTCCGCGTGATAATGTTCCTCCACTCATAATTTATGCGACAGGAGAAGCAAAAGATTGGCGGCCCGAAGGTGGAAAAGCCCAAAAGGATGAACCTAAGGCATGGGGAAAAGAAGCAGACGCCGGTGATATTCGTATTCTTGGGTGTTATTTCAAAGGATTTGGGGTAGTCCTAAGATGTCAGCCCGGTCAGCATACGTGTCCGACCTATTGTCGGATTGCAGATTGTACATTTTACAATTGTGTCCAACTAAGTGATAATTTAGTATTTGATTGGTGCGTAATTGAAAATAGCTGGTTTTGTCCGACCTTCCGGAGCGATAAGGCGTTTATTGTTACTCGTGATACGTTGATGCTGCGGGATATACTTGCCGTTCCTCAGTCGGACACCGGCAAGCTGAAAAACCTTCGATGGATTGACAATTATGGAGCTGCACTTGATATCAGGCATTGTCGCTGGGGAAATGAGTATGTAAACAAGCACGATCCATTGTCAGGCGAGCAAGTTTCGTTGGTTTACAATTATACTAAATTTAGAACGCGATGGATAAATCCAGACAAAACCGTTGAGATGGATATGGATCGCAATTACATCATCATCAAAGATAATTGCCTTTATGCTCGAAATGTGCCGGTGATTAAATTTTTTGCAATTCCCAATCACGTTATCATTACGGGCAATACGGGATTAATCGGTTGGTACAAAAAACTTAGAGAAGAAAAAGAATATGATACATCAGTATTATGTGAGTTTGATAAAAGAATGAAACTTCCGGGAATGGAAATGAAACCATTTATTACGTTCAATATAGCTGATAGCAATCGTGCATTGAAGATAACAGCAGATGACCCTGATTTTCTTCCTTATCCATTATGTTATTTTGGTCCTGAAAAACGCGGAACAAAAGAAAGGGAAAAAGATGAAATCAATAAAACTCAAAAGTTTTACACTCATTGAATTATTGGTTGTGGTAGCAATTATTGCGGTATTGGTGGCTATTTTACTACCTGCTCTCAGCAGGGCTCGCGAGCAAGCTAAGGATATAATGTGTAGCAGCAATCTTCGACAGATAGGAATCGGTTTATATATGTATTCCGATGAGAATAATGGATGGTTTTCGGTAGTTCAGGGTGGAGATGCTAATCGTGATGGTGTCTGGAACGAACTTCCCAACGACAATCCTTATATTATGGGGGTAGTTCCTGATGTTCCCGATGGTGGGGTGTGGGGGTTGGGATGCTTATTTCTCGATAAGGATTCACCCGACCCCGTCAGACCGACAAATCCGGATATGTGGTATTGTCCGGCGAGTAAGGTTTATGGGAAGACGGCTGCAGATAGTATGTGGGGTACTCGTTGCTGGCAATATCCGATACCGGGAAATAGAGTTGGATATATAACAGCTTATCATCTACTTAGTTTTTATACGCCCGAAAAAAGAGAACGTAATACCGATCCGCCCGGAAATGCATTGGTCATAGACGGATGGTTTACTGCGATTGGTTTTCCTGTTCACAATGGGCGTGGTGCAAATATTCTTTACATCGATGGTAGTGTTGACTGGATTGAAGCTGAACTGATAAAAGGAAAACCGCTTTACTGGGGTTATTCTTATAGTTATCTTGATAAATAAAAAGCGTCGCATCATACGGAGATGGTGCGACGCCTGACCTGAGTTTATATCAACAATGTCGGGCTCTACCGAAGTAACGTCATTATCTACCCAGCAATGCGAGTACCGATTGCGGGGTCTGATTTGCAATGCTCAAAACCGAAGTTCCTGCCTGTGTCAGTATCTGCGCTCGTGTTAGCTGAGATGTCTCGTGAGCGAAGTCAGCGTCTCTTATTTGCGATTCACTTGCGGTAACATTTTCAAGTGCGATCTGGAGAGAATTGATATTCGTCTGCAGCGCGTTTTTCTCGAACGCTCCGAGTCTGCCTCGCAATACCGCTATCTGGTTGATAGCTTCCTGAACAATCTCGCTTGCTTCGCGCTCATGTCCGCTGTCGATGGAATAATCTTCGCCCGAAGCAATTTGCGATAGATATCCGACGCTGGCGTTTCCCAGCGCAGTGGCAGCTACGGAGCGTATTCCCACGCTAATCTGTTGATTAGAATTTACAGCGGGGCCAAGTTGATATAACGAGCCTCCGCCGGTGATAGCAAAATTCGTCGAGTTTCCTGCGACGTTGAAATCTTCGGTAACCATCATATCAAGGTCAAGGCCAAGGCTCTGCAGACTAATCTTTAAGCCATCGCCGTTGGTCAATATTCCATTGACAGCTGCATATACATCTCGACCTTCATCTCTCGTAGATGCACTGCCAGCGGAATCTACGGTAGAGAATGAGCTTCCCGAATCGAGCGCCTTTACCGATACGAATGATTTGCTACCGTAGTCGGTTGATTGGAAAATAATTCCGCTTGCATGATTCGAAGAATTGATATACTCAGCTTCGACGCCTGTAGCGTCGGATACCGTATTGACCGCACGAAGTATCTGCTCGGCGGTAGTTCCGGAACCGAAGTTAAAGCTTACCGTTCCTTTGCTGCCTTTGACTTCGATAGTGGTATCGGAAGCAAGCTGAGAATTTTGATATTGCAGTTCTGCCTTTTGTGCAGAAGTGATAATGTCCACCTGCACAGGCACATAGCTTTGGGTGCCGAATTGCACCGAGTAGATATGCAAATCGGTAATGTCGTTTTCGTTGGCTCCCGATGTAACATAATCGAGATTGCCGTTCAAAAGGTGCAGACCTGCAAAAGAAGCGGTATTCGAAATTCTCGTTATCGATTGGACAGCGGAATCAATCTGCAGCTGATTCGCAGCGATTTCGTCATCGGACATTGCACCGGAGTTAGCAGCTTCCACTACCAAGTTCTGCATACTAACGAGCAGGGCGGAGACCTCGTTTAATGCACCTTCAGCTGTTGCGATTACATTCGATGCTCGTTCGGAGTTTGCGATTGCTTGTCCTATTCCTGCGATTTCAGCGCGCAGAGATTCACTGGCTATCAATCCTGCGGGGTCATCTGCACCACGATTGATTCGCAGACCTGTTGACAATCGTTGCAGGGTGTTTTGTAATTCGTTGTGCGACCTCTGCAAACGAGTTTGAGCAATTAACGCACCGACATTTGTGTTTATTCTGGTCATTTGTTAATCCTCCATGATTAAACGCAATCCATTAACCAAGACCGACCGTGCCGGTCTCATTGCCGCATTCCTTCGCGGCTGTTGTTATTATTATTCTTTTTTTTCTTTTTGCTATTATTTGAATCTACGGGTTTTATACCCGTAGTTGATACGGATTGAATATCATCGGGGCTGACATTAGCAGCTGCCCGATTCTCCTGCTGTATCGCCTCATACACTTCTTTTCTATGCACCGGAATATGAGGCGGTGCTTTTATTCCGAGTCGAACTTTATCACCACGAATATCGACGACAGTGATTTCTACGTCGTCGCCTATCATTATCGTTTCATCTTTTTGTCTTGACAGCACCAACATGTTTCGGCTCCTTCCATTGACATGCCGATGCCGATGTAATTAACACTCCGGCGTATAGTCCCATAACCATCGGCTTTATAAATTATAGGACGTTAAAACCGATTTCGAGCGTATATATTCGGTTTTGCCGGCTGACGTAGTTCTCGTTAAAGAATCAACGTCAAACACAAATTACGCTGTTTTACTCGCTGGCACTACCGCTCTCGGTGCAAGAGGCATAAGCGGATGACGCGTAGTATAGCGTTTATCCGAAAGCACCAATTGCTTACCAAGCAGTTTACGTGCATTGACGATTAGCGGACCTTGAAGATTTCCCGTCAGCATATTCTCCACCTTGTTTACGATTACCAATACCTGTGCCTGTTCAGCGTCGTCAAGTTCGATTACTTCGAGGTCTTCTTGTTTTACAGGTATTCGGTAATCGGGGACAAAAATTCGCGGATCACAGACGACGAACGCAAGTTCGGGACGATCTACCGACTGAAGCCAAAAGAATACACCTTCGTCATTCGTCTGAATCAGCGCGAATCGCTGACACTTCGGAAACCCTACCAGTCCTTTCGGAAAAGTAGTTATCCTCTTCTTGTCAATTTCCACAGTACCAAATCTTGATGTTTGGATTTGCATTTATCTGCTCCATACCAGCCCGAAATCCTTAATGACTTGCCTGATAGAAATCCCAAAATTTATTTTCGTATCAAGCCGCAAAACTCCGTTTGCAATTCGACAAATGTCGAACAAGTCGTACGTTTGTTTGACATCGGGCTTTACCTGCCAAACAAACGGGCTTAAAA
>WFQY01000182.1 GCA_015486815.1 Phycisphaerae bacterium
CAGCGGATGAAATTTTGCATCGTGCAGCTTTGTGATTATGACCTGTCAGATGATAAACTATTTTCGGATATTGTTTTACAATGTCAGCAAACAGCTGACTACCGAGAAAGGCAGCGGAAAAGTCCCAATTTGGGTCGCCCCTATACCAGACAAGCTCGCGAGTAGAAAGATGATGGGTAACCGTTACCATTTTTTCGCATTTATCATAAATTGTTTCTATGTCTTTCTTAAGTCTGTCAGCCAGCAGGGCGGTGAATTCGCTATCACTCATTTCAAGTTTGACAAATTTCCTGTCATTCCACGCACCCGTTATAGAGCGATGTATATGGTCAAGCTCATCGGGGTTTATATTAAATTTACCGAGTTCATCGTTATATAACGCCCTACCAGGTCCGATCTTCGCTTGATAAAATTCTATCGGAACATTCAGACTTTCATCCCGAAAGCTATAATCATACCAGCCTATGTTGCCAGCGAAACCTATATCGCCTATTATCTGCGGATTGCCATCGAGCATAATGAAATCATATTCGTCAGCGATTAAGGGCAGCATTTTCTGCCATTTTTTCAGTGAACTGATGCCGTTGTTTACCCACAAATCGTGATTTCCCGGAACGAGCAGTTTTATGCCCTTGAATCCTGAGAATAATTCGAGAGCTTCGGCGAAAAGTGTAATATCAACCCCCGCTATATCGCCTGCGAGGATAAACACGTCGCCTTGTCTATTGATGACTTGCTTTGCAAGCTCACGGGTGGGTTCTTGCGATCGGGGAATATTGTAATGTAAATCACTGCTTGCTAAGATTCGCATAGCATTATATCTTTGCCTTTACCGATTTTTTCTTTCGCCTTCTATTTTGTCAAGCCGTCTCTGCAAAGCCTTTAGCTGATCACGCATATCGGACAATTTGCTAATCATAAGGATTTGTCTTTTGGTTTCTTGTATAGGCATTGCAGGGGCGCCTAATATTGTCTGATCGCTATCGACGTTATTAATAACGCCCGATTTTGCACCGATTGTAACATTATCGCCTATGGTGATATGTCCGACTACTCCGACTTGCCCAGCCATTGTTACGTGATGGCCCATCTTCGTCGAGCCTGCTATTCCGACCTGTGCAACGAGTAAACAGTGTGGGCCTATCTGTGTGCCGTGTCCGATAGCTATCAGATTACTAAATTTCGTACCCTTGCCGATTACCGTGCTGCCGATGCTTGCACGATCGATTGTACAGTTTGCACCGATTTCGACATCGTCTTCGATGATTACATTCCCTATTTGCGGAATTTTATGATGTATCCCCTTATGCGTTGCATATCCGAATCCGTCTTCACCTATGACGGTGCCTGCGTGTATGGTAACATTATTTCCGATAATTGTATCATCATAAACGGTGACATTCGGATATAGCAGCAAATTGTCGCCGATTTTGCATCGTGGTCCTATAAAGCAGCCCGGATATATCACAGCATTATCGCCTATAGTTACTTCTTCGCAAATGGTAACATTATCAGCAATGGTGGCATTTTTGCCGATTTTTGCTTTCGGGTCGATTTGTACCGATTCGGATATTCCGGAAAACGGGTGCTTCCGCCAGCCGTGAAGAAGAATAATCACAAGGCATATCGCATAGTAGGAATCATCGACTTTTATCTGTACCAATCTTTCCGGTGCGGAGACGGTTTCGGGCAGAATGATGGCGCTGGCTTGCGTCTGATTTATCATCTTGATATATTTTCTGTTGGCAAGGAAGGTGATTTCTCCTTGCTTTGCCCCTTCGAGAGTATTGACGGCATTTATTATCACCTGCGGGTCGCCAACGAGATGGACTCTAAGCCCGTGTTCCTTGAGGTATTCGACAAGTTCAGCTATGGTTTTTCCTGATTGTTTCTTTTTCGCCATATACAACCGCTGAGATAAAGCAAATCTACAATGATGATTCTACTATATAATCATCGGCAGAATCGGATAGTTGCTCTTTAATATATTCGTTCAGGTCGATAATTTCACCTAAAAATACCGTACCGTCAGCGGATTGTTTTCCACGTTCGAGGCTGGCGTGCGATGCTTGTGCCATCAATGTCGAATAAAATCCGTCATAATCCGAACGCAGTTGATTTTGTATTTTTTCGTAATCTTTTCTTTCGCTTTGTTTTAGTTGAAGGAATATTGCGAGCGCCTCGCCGATACTTTCGTGCGCATAGCCTGCCATTCCTCGCGGAGTATGGCGGGTGTACATCGGATTGATTGTCTTATATCCCGCTTTGCTTAGCTCATAAACGCCCCTGTCTCTGCTGTCGATTTTCAGGTCGCCGTTTTCGAATTGCAGATACAATCCCTGCGTCGTAAAGCTCGGTGCGCCTTCGGGCAGATTCCACGATAGATAGAAGCTTATCGACGCTCCGTTATCGAAGATAACATCGCTTTTGATAGTGTCGAACGTATTTATGCCCATTCTCGCGAGTACCTGCTTGTATCCCGTAGCTCGCAGCTGAATCGGCTGAAGATTGGTTATAAATCGAATCAAATCGAAAAAGTGTACGCCGAGAAACCATATAGGCGAACTTTTTTCAGCGAAGTTCGATTTGAAAAATCCCGGTGCCGGTATGTTTATCGTGTCCTGCATCCAGACATATCCGAACTGCACCTGTCCGTAACGCTTTTCTTCGGTAATCCGATAGCGTGCTTCCTGATGTGCAGGGTCTTCGCGCTTATGAAAATCGGTTATTACCATACGTTTGTTCTTCTTAGCTGATTTTATGATTTTGTCGCATTCGGCAATGCTCGTAGCGAGTGGTTTTTCGACAAGTACATCGAGCCCCGCATCGAGTGCGTCGCAGGTAATTTGCGTATGAAGATGGTCGGGGGTAACAACCACCAGCGCATCCAATTTTTCTTCTGCGATCATCTTTTTATAATCGGTATAGCTCGCAGGTATATTATATTTTTTGCACCATTCCGCGAGGCGGTTTTCATCTACATCACACAACGCAGCGACTTCGATAAAGTCGGCATATTTACTGTCGAAATATGTTGGCATGTGTGCTATTTCCACATAACGCCCGAGTCCTACCACACCGATTCGTAATTTTTCCGAATTACTCATTTTGTCCCTTTCTATTTACAATCCGATTCATATTCTCCGGTAATCAACGAGAGAGTAGTAAGGGTAATTAATTCAAGCCCTTTTTGCAACTGTTCGATAGAGAGTTTTTCATCGTCGGAGTGAGCATCTTTAAGCGTGCCCGGTCCGAAAGTAATCGTATTATGTCCGTTATTCGCATATATTCTCGCATCGCAGCTTGCACGAAATGCAATTGGCTTGGGGAAATCCATCTGCTTTTTGCAATATGCCCATCTAAAAGCTTTCATTGACGGGCAGTCAGCGGGGCTTGCGTATGCTTCATTGTGTAGCATATCGCAAGTGAGTTTGAAAATATCGTCAGCTACGTTAGCTTGTAACATTTCGTTGTGTTTTTTAATGCCCCGTCTGACAGCGTCCTTTAGCCTTTCTTGAAGGGCTGCCATTTTGTGGACAGGTGTGAACCCTACTCCGCCTGTAAGTTCAAGTTTATGCGGATTAAAATCTTTTTCATCGCAGGTGATGTTAAGCTTTATTCCTCTCTTAGCCAATCCGATAATCAGTTCGCTCAAAATAAATCCTGCTTTTGTCAATGCATTGTCTCGCAGCAGTAATGCGCTCATATGACCGCCAAGCCCGAAAATCTCAAGTTTAAAGCCGTCTGCTGACTGGCTCAGCTGATAGTGCTGTTTAAGTTCGTCATTAGTCTTATCGCCATATATTTCACAATATTTCTTAACGCCTATCTCTATCAATTTTTGTATGTCGTCTGCACTTAAATTTTTGCTCGCTGATAGATTAAAAGCGAGGTAATCGTTAACCGCTGACGGATGTCGCCCGAAGGAATTAAGCGTTCCAAGATTTACTTGCACATATTCTTTCGGAAACAGATCGAGATTGGTTTCTTCTCGTAGTTTTCTACCCTCAGCGGTCAGCTCTAAAATCACAAACGGTATTATGTCAAGCGTGTTGGTTTCGTCGGTTTGCATTTCGAGCTTAAACCACATTGCCCCGCGATTCGCAGGATGAGGAATAAGCTCGGTAGCTTCGCATACGATAGTCTCCCAGCCAGCAAATCTTTCGTCAGTATCAGCTGACAATGAACCATTGCCGCCTGTCTCTTCTTCAATCACAAATTGATATACCCGCTGCTGCGATGGGATAGCACCGAATTTTTTCTCCGCATCAGCTAATATTTTCATACTGGCAGTCAGCATTATAACCAATCCTTTATCATCGCACGCACCACGCCCGCGAAGATATTCATCGTCAATAGTGCAAGGGAAGAACGGAGCTACCGTATCGATATGGGCATTCAAGATTACGGGCTTGCCTTTGCTCAATTCTTTTTGCGGATTGACAATCGTAAACATATTGAATCGATTTTTGTAAACCGCATCAGCTGGCAGTCCGTTCGGGTGTTGTTCGTCTGCGGTGTAATACGGGTTGGTATAATAAGGATGTTCGGATATTTTCGGATCGATTGGCACGAGCTCGATTGACACTTTATTGTCAACGAAGCTGCCGACCGCCTCTTTCAGAATATCGAAAACCTTGTTTTCGTTTTCCGCTATTTGATGTAAAGGCTGATCAGGGGTGTTGTTTATGTCTATTATCCGTTTGGCTAATGATAGCATAAATTCGCGATATTCATCGCTATGTGCTGCTGTTTTGATAAAATCCGCTATACCTTCAAAATTAATTTTTTCAGACATTTTTACTCCTTTAATTTACAAAGTATTAGACTCCTTCAAAATGCAAATTCGTAGGGGCGGACCTGCGTGTCCGCCCTGATTTTTGGGCAGACACATAGGTCTGCCCCTACATATCGATCGAGTATTTTGCATTTTGCACATTCCTACTAATCAAGATTGTCCAGAGAGCAAGGCGGTTGTGAGCCGTCATTTAAAGTCCAATCGAATTGCAACGGCTTGATGTTATAGCCGACAGCTGTATTTAACCTTCTCCGCTGATCGTCATCCGCATAAACCGCGAGTGCATCGATAATACTTGCGTCGGTAGTGTGAAATATCTTTTCATAGGATTTAATAAATGCTTTTCTCGTATTCCATAAAGCTCTGCCCAATCGCAGCGACCAGCCTTCGTGATCGATGTAAATCAGCTTATTATCTTTTAATGCCCGATGAACCGCATTGTCTAATTGGTCGTCGAGCTTTTCGGGTTTATATATTTCAGCTTGCAGTTTCGGACTGCCCATCGCTGGAATCGATAAAGCAAATTCTATGCGCGGGTCATAACCGCCAGCTCGACGGGCAGCATCAGCAATTTCCTTTAAGCTCATCAGTTTGCCATCGACATACGCCTGCGTCGATGTGGAAAAGTCCTGCCAAAACGAATATACCGATTTGCACGGATAGCGTTTGACAGCTTCCCTTAACGCTATTGCGTTATGTGCGTTTATCCAAAATGCAATCCTATCTTTATCAGACGGCATTAGCTCGGGGCTCGTTTTTGGCCCGATACATTTCAGCGAATCGACAAATTCATCAAGTAGGCGATGATTCGCTTTAAGCCGTCTATAATCGACGCTGCCGTTACGGACATAGGCGTGAAGCGTTTTGTCGAGCAGTTCATATTTCAGTCTGCCAGCTTTGTTGCATTCGATAGTCTTCTTCGCAGACTGACAGCCTGCCAGCGAAACCGCCATAATTGCAACCGCTATAAGCCTAACCGTAAAAATATATCGATATGAATTTTGCATATTGTGTATTTTACCTGCCAGCGGATATGAATACAAATATTCAGTATTGTAATTTTATACAAAAAAATAGAAGACTATAAATGATAGGCGTTCAGTTAATCGAGCGGTAGGAACTTCATCATTCTCGAATATCTTCGTGAGCCAAGAGTCCATTCGGGGATACCCTCGGGCCAGACCGCAAGCGATACGCTATCGACATTTTCGGTCTCGTCAAATTCGAGAGTAACAGCAAAATACCATCGTGGCATCTTTCTCACCAGCGTAAGCTCCATATCTGCGTTTTGTCCTCTGTCGAGGTCATATTCTTCGTGCAAAGCAACGGTATATTTGGCATTCAAGCGATAGTTTGCCCCGAAAGCAAGCAGATTGGAATCGGTCTCCCCGATATAGCGATGTCCGATGAACCAGTTCAATCTCGGTGAACGGTCAACGTGCAAGCCTATTCCTGAAAGCCCCATCCTGCCATCATCGGTATCTACTATAGCATCGTATAGCAGGGCAGCTGTATCTGACATACGCCAAATGCTTCGTAGCGAGACATAATTGCTCGATATGGAATTTTCCGGCCGATACGAAAATGTCTGTCCACGTGTGCGATTGCGTCCATCATAATCATCAGAGTCATTAAAGAAGCCTGCTTCGAGATCGATAGTCAGCCAATCGACATTACGCCGATTACCCGCAGGTCCTCGTTTGGTCTGAAATCTGTTCCGCCAACCTATCGATACTCCGTCAATTTCATCTATCGATTCTATTCCTTGGTCGAATTGGTAAAGGTTATGAGAATCCTGATTCGTGTGCGATGCCCAGACGGTGAAATCTTCTTTCATTATGTGCCGCATACGATGCAAATCCCAAAATCGCGATTCGACATTGTTATAAACTTTCCATTGATATAAGCTACCACGTAAGCCATAGCTGCCATACACTCTCGTCAATCCGCCACCTTTGGGACTATCATCCCACGCACTGCCTCGGATAACTCCGAACGGAACAACCTTTAACGGCCCGATCGTAAGTGGTACTTCGAATTCCTGCCTTGTGTCGCCACGAGCGGTTACTTCGCTTCGACCATAGCTCTCGGGAATGCACCACCATTGTGCCCACCACGGAATATCGTGATCGATCTTGCGTCTTACCGCTCCGATGTGATTTTCGCTATACCACGTTACCGTATCGTTCAAAAGCGGTTTACCAAGCACGTCATAGGCAATATCCGGAAGTTCTTCGGTCTGATTGAGAAAATCGTTTATTCGCCACTTGCCCAAAATCGAAAAAGCTGAATCGCCGAGGACCTTTTTGAGGTAAATAAGAGTTTCCTGCTCCTTATCCTCTTCGAATTCGTGCCTGAAGTATTGCTCGAGGAAATTTCTATCCGAGAGATAGCTAAGTTCGAGTGTGAGTTCCCAGTTGTCGGGCAGATATTGACGATGCCTTATCAGAAATCTGCCACGATTTTCGTATGGTGGTTCGATATCGCCCCTGATTCCACCAAGCTGATCTGTTCCTCTATCGTGAATGTAATAGCTTCGTACCAGACCGTAGTATGTATCACGCTCATAGGACATATCAATCCCGACAGCGGGTCCTCTATCGCTCATATAATCGAGCTTGAGAGTAGCGTTTACTCCGTCGGGTTGTTCCAAGCCGATAAGCGGAAACAGATACCATCGTGTTTTGGCACTAACGCCGAATTCGGTATCATAAGACAGACGAATACTTTTGATAGAAGTTTCGCTCTGTTTGAAATTTCCCCGCAAGTAAGGCCAATATAATATCGGAACACCTTCAACGTTAAACGTCGCATTGTATGCCTTATACGTACCAGCGATTAACCCCATACGTTCGCCGCTTGGCAGACGTTCGGTTGTGTCTTCGAAATAGACAGTCGTTGCGCCGACGTAATAGCTTGGCGTGTGAAATTCGCTTGTGCTGATTTTTGCATTTTTGGCGACAAATTCGCGTTCGTTAAGCTGCTGGGCATAATCGGCACGGATATAAATGGGCACATTCCTATCGGGCTGATATGTCCTCGCAACCATATTGAAAATTTCCGCTTTCGAATGTTCGAAGTCATAATAAACCCTGCCAGCTCTAATCGTCCGATAGCCTCGCGAGATAACGACATCGCCTTCGAGATAGGCAGCGGAAACATATTTATTTGCCTTTGCCTTTTGAATAGGCGAAGGGGTAATAGCTAATTTTTCTTCGGTAGGAATTTTTTCGAGCTCTTTTTCCGCTTGTTTAGCGGAGATGTTTTTAGGTATGTTGCCGAGTTTCGCTGCGATCTTGTTTTGACCGGCTTTCAGAGCCTCTTTTTTCAGAAACACGACAGCGTTTTCCGCTCGTATCTCAAGCGTATCACCGCCAGGTTCTGCCGACTGAATTAGATAGATTCCTCCCGTCCCGATTAATACCGTCTCGCCATGCTTGCCTGGTATCGGAGATATTACGAAATTTCCTTTTATAGCAACTGGGCGACGTGCTTTGGGTTTTGGTTTTGCAGGCTTTTTAGCGTGGACGATTATTTTGTTTTTTTCCGCTGGCTTATTATACGTTTTACCTTCTTTGCGAACCTTAACCGCCCGTTTATATATAGGTTGATTGCTGCCATCTTGGTACGCTATCGATTGCCCCTCAAGCTCGATGCGAGATATGGTAAAGACGGTAACATAAAGTATGTTGTCCGAAGTAATCGACCCTGCCTTTTCGATTACTTGTGCATTGCCATCCATAAAGACATCAAGCTTCTGAACTTTTGTTCCGCCACGATTGATTACCTTAAGCCAGACTACCGCATTTTGACTTGATAGCTTTTGGTATGGCAGAGTAAGTGAAAAATCACCGAGCAGAACCATCGCTTGTGTTCCGTCAGCCAATGACCAAACATATCCGAGTCTCGATGATATTTTCGCAGGGCCGACCGCTTCCACTTCGGGTGAAATCGGTTTTTCGAGTGACTGATAGTCAGCATCGAGGATTTGATCAACGTCGGAGCTATTACCACTACATATAGGGATATTCCCCGTAAATAATCCGAGGAAAACTATCAACAAGAGCGTATTGCGAAAGTATATTCTTTTTCTCACCACCATACCTGCCTGTTTTAAGTATGAACAAACAATTCCTGATGATTTGATTATAATGTTATAAGCCCGCCGGTCAACAATTATTGTCTTATTATTTAGCATTTTTCATTTAATATTTGTAATTTATCATTTATTATTTATTTCGGTCTTTTTATGGAGAAATGGGCAATGAGCAGTCAATTAAAGTTTTATTACAAAAATGCAACGCATGAAATAATAGGTGATGAGCACGGCTTGAGCCTTGATGAGCTTGAATCACACTCATCCGCTATCGCAACGATTATCGATCAAATCAATGAAGATACGCAAGCTGGCAAGCTGATGTATCGCAAGCTGCCTGAGAATATCGAGATGGCTGACAGGGCGAAACAGCTTGCGGATAAGATTCGCGATAGATGCGATAATTTGGTTGTGCTTGGCATAGGCGGTTCTGCACTCGGGCTTATCGCACTGCAGACAGCACTGAATCATCCTTTCTATAATCTGCTCGACAAAGCTCAGCGGAGAGCACCGCGATTATTTGTTATGGACAATGTCGATCCTGTCCAATTCGCAGGCTTATTAGACTTGCTCACGGGTCAGCTCGACCGTACTGTTTTCAACGTGATAAGCAAATCGGGCGAAACAGCGGAGACTGCTTCGCAGTTTCTCATCGTCCGCAATATGATTCGTGAAAAGTTAGGCGAAGATAAATTAGCTGACCATATCGTTGTAACCACCGATGCAAAGTCGGGCACGCTGAGAAAAATCGCAGACAACGACGGTTATAAGTCGCTCGAAGTACCCGCTGGCGTCGGCGGACGGTTCAGTGTGCTTTCGCATGTCGGGCTATTTCCAGCTGCTGTCTGCAATATCGACATATACGAACTGCTTAAGGGTGCCGACGATATGAACAAACGCGTCTCAAATAACAAACTGTTCGAAAATCCCGCAGCCTTGTTTGCGCTTATACAATTTTTGTTTTATCAAAAGGGCAAACCGATGTCCGTCTTTATGCCATATAGCTATCAACTAAAAGACCTTTCCGATTGGTTTCGTCAATTATGGGCTGAGAGTCTCGGAAAAAATAAGACCCTCGACGGTAACGATGTACTAATAGGCCCGACACCCATAAAGGCTCTCGGCACGACCGACCAGCACAGTCAAGTTCAGCTATATCGCGAAGGACCTAACGATAAGGTAATCACATTTCTCGAAGTCGAGAAGTTCGATAAGACAACACCGATTCCGAATGAGCTCGCTGATGTTGACAGTATAAGCTATCTTGGCGGTAAGAGTTTGGCGCAGTTAATCAATAATGAAAAAGTAGCTACCGAATATGCCCTCGCAGAATCGCATCGTCCGACGCTTACCATATTGTTTCCCGAAATCAGCGAGCATCCGGTAGGTCAGTTTATAATGATGCTTGAAGTAGCGACGAGTGTAGCTGGCAGACTTTTCAATATCGACGCATATAATCAACCAGCTGTCGAGCTTGGCAAGAAGGCGACATTTGCGTTGATGGGCAGAGCAGGCTATGAAGACCTAAAAGCTGACCTTACTCCGTTTATCAAACGCGATGAAAAATTTCTTGTATAAAATCAATCGTTGGGTAGTTTCGCATACTTTAATGCCATGGCTGAAGTAATTGCCTAAAGTTTCTTATGCGATGAAATGTAATCAAATTACTATCGTGCGCACTTGCGGAATCTCCCGACTTCGGCGGTTTTTGGGGAATTTTTCCGAAAAATCGTTGATTTTGGCTTAAAAATAAGGATTTTTCCTCAAACCCCTCTTGTAGTGCCTAATAATGATGTTTTTATTTATTTTTTCTTGACATAATCCCTTTTGCCTCTATAATTGTCTATATGTTCATTAGAGTAAAGACATCGAAAAATAGTCCGAAAAAGGCAGTTCAAATAGTAGAAAGCTATCGCACGCCTGACGGTAAAGTTCGTCAGCGTATCGTCCGCCATATAGGCACAGCTTTGGACGAATCATTAGACAGCATATATCGAATGATGGATCTGATAGACGAAGATGTAATATCGAAAGCCAACAAATTGGCATACAGATCAGCTAAGAAGCTATTGGGCGATGAGATAAGCATATTCTTTTATGATTGCACGACATTATATTTTGAATCGTTTAGCGATGATGATCTAAAGCGTTATGGCTATAGCAAGGATATGAAGTTTAATCAGGTACAGGTATTACTTGGTCTATTGATAACATCGCAGGGTTTACCGATTGGCTATGAGGTCTTTTCGGGCAATGAATATGAGGGAGCAACCCTTGAGGTAATTATCCCGAAGCTTATAGAGCGATATAATCTCAAGCGAGTAATATTTACTGCGGATAGTGCGATGC
>WFQY01000183.1 GCA_015486815.1 Phycisphaerae bacterium
AGGTATAGGCATGGATTGGTAATCACGTTATTGTTTTGTTATGAGTAATATTTATGAGGACCGCACAAACAATCAGAATGCCGGGCCAAATTCGCGAGTCGAATGCGAGAGAGGTGTTACGCCTGATAAGAGATCATCAGCCAATATCCCGATTGAGTTTGGCTCGGAAAACTAAAATGAGCACCGCTACCATTACGCGTGTGGTTAACGATCTTTTGGAACAAAAGGTTGTCGAGGAAGTCGGGGCTGCATATTCGACTCGCGGTAGAAAGCCTGTATTGCTTCGTGTTTCTCCGGGCGGGCGAATAGCTTTCGGTGCTACGGTATTACACAAGAAGGTGAATATAGGATTGGTCGATTTGGAAGGAAAGCTTATCTGTAAGGAGCAGATATCGATTCGTTCGGAGCAGGGACCTCGAGCGATTTTTGAGACGATAAAAGAGGTTGCTGACAATTTGATTATATCTCGAAATATATCAGCTTCGAAAATACTGGGTTATGGTTTTGCATTGCCCGGGTTTGTTCGCTCGGGTAACGGATTTGTAGAAGCGACGGTAAGTTTGGGGTGGGAGCCTGCGAATCTCAAGCCGATGCTCGAGGAGCTTTTCGGCAGAGGGAAAGTATATTTGGACGGATTGACCGAGACGATGGCACAAGCGGAATATTATTTCGGGTCTGCGGAGCTACGAACGCCTGGCAGTAGTTATGTGTATTTCTTCGCGGATGAAGGTGTGGGAGCTGCTTTGGTGGTTGAGGGAAAGTTATTCCGAGGCCATAACTATGACGTCGGAGATATAGGTCATATTCCGATGCTTTCGGGTGGTCCTATTTGCCGATGTGGCAATCGGGGTTGTCTTGAAGCGTTTGTTTCCAAGCCAGCGATATTGGCTCGTATGTCTGCAATTCAGCGTCAATTGTCGGAAGATGAACCTTGGACGGATGTAAGCGATGAGATATTCGCAAAGTTGATTCGTGGTGAGCTGAGAGAACCGCAGTTTCAGAGATTGTCGGAGGATATTGCCCGTGAGTTAGCTTGGGGGATGCTTATGATTATCAAATGCTACGACCCGCAAGCTATCGTGGTAGCGGGCGATGTTTTCAAACTCGGCGGAGATAAGCTAATAGAACGCATTCGTGATAATTTGAATAACTGGATTTTACATAAGCATAATCGGGAGATTTCCATTGTAATGTCTCAAATCGACCCTTCGACTGTTTATGCTGCCAGTGCGTTGGTATATCAGAACTTCTTTAATCCTTCTCTCGAACCAGCTGCAGTATCAGAAGAACAAGGATAGAGGATTGATTGATGATAAAAATTGATTCTTCAGGCGTTCGGATTGACTATCTCAGACCGTCCGTATCATATCCGTTTTGGGCGGTGAAATTATCGGGTCTGAAATTACCAATCGACGGGAAGTTAAGGTATGTTTTCGTGAATGGTCGTCGGGAAAAAGAGTTTGCAGTATTGGTTGATGGTAAGGATTGACTATGTTAATCAGCAGAAGAGAACTTGAAAATACAGTAATTGTGATTCCTGAAGTATATGATGAGACTCTTGAATATGCAACTGCTATGCTTGCGGATTGGTTTCGTCAGGTGCTTTTTGGTGATGTGCGTCGGATATATTCCGATGGTTTTGCGGGCATAAAAGCTAATCGAATTTTTCTGCTTGCGGAAAAAGTGGAAGCGATAAGTAAATTTAGGCTGAGGGCGAAACTGCAAGCTATGAATAGTCATCCCGAGGGATATGCAATCGTCAGTTTTCGTAAGGGCAGCAAAGAGATAATCGCACTTATAGGCAATACATCGGCGGACTAAAAGGGTAAAGCGAGAGAAACAGCGAATGACCGCATTGAAGAAGGCAAATGCAAAAATTACGGAATCGCCTGCTTTCGAATGGGTACGTAAAGAAAAAGTTCGAACCAGCCATACGGGACTCGGCGTCGGACATCTTGCGAAACTTATGCCCGTGCTTGCTAAGCTCGGATTCAACACGATCGATCCGGGGAGTTGGCGATATGCCGCTAAGCCCGAAGGTTGGGAGCCTGCGGTTAAAGGGACAAATGACCTTGCGGAAAAATATAATATGCACGTTACACTTTGGCTGCCTTGGTATTGGTATAAGAATGACAAATATTTTCCCGACCGTAATTGCGCACCCGATTTGACCCGCGAGGGACAATATCGCAGAGCTGTCGATTTTCACGGGAAAAAGATACCATCAGCTCCCTGTCCGCTCTCGGATTCTTTCTGGTGCGACTTGAGAGCTAATGTTCTGCAGGTGGCGAAATGGTCGAAAAAATATCCGCATATCGAAGGCATTTGTCTGGACTTCGAATTTTACGGGTCAAATGTCAGTAGGCAGTCGTCAGATTGGTATAGCTATGATTTCTGTTTCTGCGATGAGTGCTTCAATCGTTTTTTGCGTCGGATAGGAAGTAAACTACGAGCGTGCCAAATACCGCCTGAAAGACGATTCGCATTGCTTAAAGAAGCGGGAACTGATGCGGTGCAAGCGTATTATGAATTACTTGCCGATGAGGTAAGACATCGTGCTATTGCTGTCAGAGAAGCTGCCCATGCGATCAACCCCGATTTCGTTTTGCAATTTTATGGCGTTCCTATCGAGCCTGATAATAATGTTGCTGATTGGCTTGAAAAGAGTTTGCAGTTCAAGAGCTGGTTCGGCTTTGCGTTGGCGAAGTTTAATGAGAATATCTATCTGGATATTTCGGGGCCTTTCGCTGTCGAAGAAGGATTGAGTCTTCACTCGCGCGAAGGGTTCGGATTTATGCCCCCCGAAACGCCCGATTTGTGGAACAAGATTATATGGGGTAGCGATGGTATCGAGATAGAATGGAGCTTGAATACCGTAAGGGATTATTTGATTAATATTGGCAGAAAGGATTTGCTCGAGCCTTTGTTTTACAGTACATCGCGGAAAATTCTGAAGCTGGAGAAATAACGTGTCGAAAATTAACGAAAAGCATAACGGGCATTTTAACGTCGGCATTATCGGAGCGGGACGGTTTGCACAATCGGTGATGATTCCCGCTATGCAATCGAATGAAAATTTTGAGGTGAGTGCGATATATTCGAGAAATCTCGAGCGTGCGAGTAAGATAGCTGATGCGATTGGCGGGAGCGTGAGGGCTTATGATGATATTAATGAGATGCTGGCGGACGATGATATAGACGTTGTTTATATTGCCAGCCCCCCTCATACGCATTCGGAATATGTTTCCGCTGTCGCTCGATCGGGTAAGATGATAATTTGTGAAAAGCCATTGGCTCGGACATTTGCACAGGCAGAGCAGATTGTAGATATTGTTCGTCAAACCAAGACCACGCTGGTGGTGAACTATTCGGTAACAATGCATCCTGCCCAGCAGAAGATAATAGCTTTGGTTAATGATGGTTTGATCGGAACGCCTATTAAAGGACGAGTGAATTTCGGATTTTATTTTGATCCTGATGAGTGGGATTGGCGAGTTAGGACGGATACGGGTGGTGGACCTATGATGGATCTCGGAATTCATTGCATAAATTTTCTGCGTAATATTTTCGGCAGGGCGGTTAAAGTTGCTTCGATACAAAACAGAAAGGCATTTGCCGATATGGAATCTGCCGATAGCATCGCATCTCTGATAGAATACGAAGACGGGGCGTGTTCGGTTGTCGAAAGCTCTTTTGCTTATTCCGCTAATATTGTGGAGGTTTACGG
>WFQY01000184.1 GCA_015486815.1 Phycisphaerae bacterium
CTCCGAGAGCTTCTACAGCCTACTGCTTACTACCAACAGCCTACGTTTCTACCTTCTGCGGATAAATCCAGGCGCACCTATCGCAAGCAGCCCAATCGTCGCAGGTTCAGGAACAGCGGTAAATTCAACATTCATTTGTGGAATGGTACCATAATACCAATTATCGCCACTTCGCAGAAAAACATAGAAATTGGTTACTTCACTGGGAACAATAATGTCTTCGGCTGCAATAGAGTAATTACCCGTACCGGTGCCGGCACTGAGTAGATTATACGCTCTATAGCCCCACCACGATGTGCCCTGATTGTGATCATGTACATTGCCGTAGCTGCTATGGCCGTCATAGCCATAATCAAGTCTGGCTACAGCATTGGACGCTCCCGCCCAGCCGGCTGTGTCTATATCAACACTATATTCCTGGGTATCGCCTGACTGTCTACTGAACTTCCATGCGAAGAGACCACTGGAGCCGTTAATCCTCAACATTGGCTGGCCTCCGGATGGAGTATATGTAGTACCTGAAAGCTGCGCGAAAGTATCGCCCCACGCAGCATAATGGGTGGTCATATCCGTACCCAGTGGCTCTGAGTGATCCCACCCATTGGTCCAGTATGCAACCGAATAAGTGGCGGCATTTGACGTCCCAGCAACTGCCAGAACCATTACTGTAATCATTAACATTAACTTCTTCATAACACTTTTCCTTTCAAAAAAACATGTACAAGTTTTTCCGACGCTACACACGACAGAACAAAAACCATTCGCTACTCTTTTCTCCATAACTTTGCTCCTTTCAAAAAAGGCATTTAACGATACTTCCCGACGCAACGCACGCCGGGAAAATAACACTCCGTACATAGTTATCAGTTGTCAGATTTCAGACATCAGACAGAAGCTTTTGTATTTCCTTCTGACTTCTAAAATCTAACTTCTGCAATCTACCTTTCTTCCCATAGTCTGACTCGAGCTGCGTATTACCAATTGCGTTTCTATCAAATATTTTTTTCTTTCTATTTGCTCACCTGTTATCAACTTCTCCATCAACTCACCCGCCAGGCGGCCTACCTTTCGTGTCGGATATCTTACCGTGGTAAGAGGCACTTCAAGCAACCTTGCTACCGGTATATCGTTAAATCCAACAAGTGAAATATCTTCAGGCACGTTCAAACCTTCGTTCTTAATCGCTTTCAATGATCCCGGTGCAAGCTCGTCAAACAAAAGCACAATAGCAGTCGGCCTTATAGATTTATCGAGGACAAGTAATTTATGGACAGGTTCATAAGCTACCATATGCATAGCAGATGGCTGTACATCTGCAAATCTGAGCATATCAGGGTCAAGAGCTACCATCCACCTATCATCTATATAAAGGCCAGCTTCACGCATCGCATCGATATACGCCTGCTCTCTTAATTTTATTGATTCGACAACATCCCGCTGTTCCGCTGAGCCGGTAACAAATCCTATCTTTTTATGCCCCAAAGAGATAAGATGCTTGACGGCATCTTTCATTCCGTTGTAGTGGTCGGGTTCTACCACCGGTGTATCGATGCCCGGATATGAACGGTCTATCATTATCATAGGAAAACCGTCTTCAACCATTGTGCGGACGAATTCGTGATTAGTAGCGGGCAAGTGAGGCCACCATATCAAACCCGAAATGCCAATCTGCTCTGCGCGTTTGAGATATTTCGCCTCGATAGCGGGGTTTGCTTCGGAACTCCAGAGAATCAAATCGAGGTCGCAGCCTGACAAATATTCTCTAACTCCTTCTACAATAGCAGTTTCCATCGGCTGCTTGAAATTAGGAGCGATCATCCCGACCATCGTCGTAGGGTTTATTTGAGTGAGTGAAGTCGATTCGACAATAAATGTGCCCTTGCCTTTGATCGAACGGACGATCTTTCGCTTTTTCAGCCTATCAAGGGCATTTCTTAATGTTTTTCTGCTTATTCCGAACTCATCGGCAAGCATATGTTCGTCAGGAAGCTTAAGATGACCTTCCTGCCTACGTTCTCTTATTTGTTTGATAAGCTTTTTTTCGACTTTATCAGACAGTAGCATGTATGTTCCTTTTATGTCGCCTATATTCGATTTATGCTATAC
>WFQY01000185.1 GCA_015486815.1 Phycisphaerae bacterium
ACTCTTTGTTTACCAATAATTACACACAAACTGTCATTCCCGCGAAAGTCGAAGATGCCGTTGGTGCGGGAATCCATACTCTCGCTGCCCAAATGGATTCCGTCCGCCTCAGGCGGACTTCGCTTCGTGCGGTCCCAACGGGATGCCTTCGGTAAATGACACGGTAGGAATGAAATAGTTTTATGTCAAATCGGTCAGTTTGAGTTATTTATAACCCCGTCGATTTTACCGGACAATCCAAACCGTCGAATTGCCCCTTACAATATTTATGATACGCCAATCCCGCAACCATAGCTGCATTATCCGTGCACAACTTCAATGGCGCTATTATTAATTCTATGCCCTCTTGTTCGGAACGTTCAGCTAATTGTTTGCGAAGATAGCTATTTGCAGCTACTCCGCCTCCGACAATTAATCTGCGCAGGTTTTGCTGTTTGCACGCAAGAATCGCTTTTTCTACCAATACCTCGACGACAGCAGCCTGAAAAGAGGCAGCTATATCCGCACGCTGACGCTCGGTAAGATGTGAACTGTCGGGCAGAGATAAATCTTTACCACGTACATAATAGAGGACAGCTGTCTTTATACCGCTGAATGAAAAGTCGAGCGAATCCTTCGCTAACCACGTTCGTTTGAATTTTATCGCTTGCGGATTTCCCTTTTTTGCGATTTTGTCAATCTCAGGTCCGCCCGGATAGCTAAGCCCGAGAATGCTCGCTACTTTATCGAACGCTTCGCCAGCTGCATCGTCCTGAGTCGCACCGAGTAGCTTCATCTCAATCGGAGAGTTACATAAAAATATAGAAGTGTGCCCACCCGATACGAGTATCGCAATCGCAGGAAACGCATCGGAGCTATATTCCATCACCGCACCGTATGCATGTGCGTGAACGTGATTGACAGCTATAAACTTTTTTCCCAGTGCCCACGCAAAGGTTTTACCCGTTGTCAGGCCGATTAGAAGTGAGCCGACGAGCCCGGGCATATTAACAGCTGATATTGCATCGAGCTGATGAAACTTAATGCCCGCTTGACTCATCGCATCATCGACAACCGAATTTATCACTTCCAGATGTGCTCGCGATGCGATTTCCGGAACAACTCCTTTGAACTTTGCGTGTCTGTCTATCTGCGAAGCTATCACGCACGAAAGAATCTCCCTACCGTCCACAACGACAGCAGCGGAGGTCTCATCGCAGCTACTTTCCAATCCTAATATTGTTATCGGTGTTTTGTTCATCTGTTCCGAAAGAGAAAATTTTACGCAGCTGACTTGCCAGACGCCTTATGTCTAAGTTTTTCTCGCAGGAATTTCAGGGCAGCTTTCAACTGACGGTCGATGATTAACGATTTGCATTTTCCCGCAGGTGCACTGCTCGTTTTCGCACTGGCGGATGTTGTCGCGGGCGAAATAATGTCAGCTTCTCTGCGTGAAATTTCAATAGCTATCTGCTCTTTTGGTGTAAGAGGAACTTTTATATCCGGATCAACCCCCCATACCTTACTGCCAGGCCTGCGATGAATACATTTACCATTGGGCAGATAATAATAGGCAGTCGTTATTTTTATCGCACCGTATCCGTTTTGCAACGGAATAAGTGTCTGCACACTTCCCTTGCCGAAGCTCCTTACGCCTATAATGACCGCTCGTTTGTGTACCTGCAACGCACCGGAAACAATCTCAGCGGCACTCGCAGTGTACTGGTTTATCAAAATTACCATAGGCAACGGTTTATAAGTATTTTCGGGGGTAGCCTTCCACGTAACCTTCTCCTGCCAGCGTCCTTTGGTCGATACGATTGCACCTTTACTCAAAAATCTGTTAGCTACATCAACAGCTGACCGAAGCAGTCCGCCAGGATTCGAGCGTAAATCCAATATAAGCGCACGAGGCTTTTCCGCCAACAGTTGATGCCACGCTTGGTCAAGCTCACTGGCGGTATTTCCCAAAAATCCCGTAATGCGGATGTAAGCTATCCTGTTTTTACGGTCTATCATATAGTCCCACCGTCCGTTTGGTTTTCTGCAAAATCCTTTAACACTATGAATTTGCACCACACTGCGAATCATTGATATGGTTTCTATTTTTCCGTCCGACTGATGCCTTATCTCGAGAGTAACTTTCGTCCCGGCGGGGCCTGTAAGCCTTCTGACCGCTTCCGGAAGAGTCATCGATTTGGTCGAGACATTGTCTATACGCAATATCTGGTCTCCCGCACAAATGCCCGCACGAAACGCAGGCGAACCTTCAAGCGGACTTATCACCGTAAGGACTCCGTCCCGTTCACCTAAGAATATCCCTATCCCCTGAATAGTGCCGCTGGTCTGCTGGTCAAAACTCTTAAGCTGTTCCGGCGGAATATATCTGCTGAACGGGTCAAGCTGGCGTATCATTCCCTTGATTGCACCGCGCAGAAGTTTCTTGTCATCGACAGGCTCGACATAATTTTTATGCACCTGTGCGCGTATATCCGCAAGCGGAGCGAATACCTGATAAAATTCACGCTCACGATTGACTGTATCGGGTATATACCAGAACAGCAATCCTAAAAGTATAACCGCTAATGTCCATACTAAATTTTTCTTAGACATAGGTGATATTGTAATAATACGGATGCTGATGCGAAAGCATAAATGTATATATTTGCGTGTATATATTTGCGGATGGGATGATGAGATTTATTTTCGCTTGCGGAAAAGCAAAAACATACCGATCACTAAGAATAAAATTGTGATAGGCTCCGGCAGGTAAAAGGTTTCAGTATTAAGCTCATCGGAAATGTCAAAATGATTTTTCAATATTGCGGGAGCAACATAAAAATCGGAATCATTATTTTGATATGAGATATTGCCTATATTCCATAAGATCGTTTTTTTCGTTATTCCGTTTTGCAATTCCGTTGAAAACTTATATGCAAAGCCAAAGCTATTGCCGGTACTATTTACGGTTATTACAGGTGATGATTGCTGGCTGGCATAATCCGCCAGTTCCGAAGGGCTGATACAGTTAGCGAACAAGCCGCCAACGAAAAGAAATAGAAAGCAAATGCTTACTAATAATGCTCTTATGCGATATCTCAACATGCTTCTTTCTCCTCCTGCTATAAAATTTGCTTCTCTTTGCTCATAAAAAAACCGGTCAGGAATTCCACTCACTCTCCCTGACCGGTTTTTGGCC
>WFQY01000186.1 GCA_015486815.1 Phycisphaerae bacterium
CTCCCCGCAAGACCAATCCGGAAAACGCAGGAAATAAGAAAACAAAAAAAAATCACTGAGCTGGAAACAGATAAAACCATCTTCACCCCATACCTCCAGACGCCAACTTCCAATTCAATAGTCGTATCATGGTACCAACTGTTCCAATCGCAAAAGGCATACGTTGAATATGGAAAAACAAAAAGTTTAGGGTCAACAAAAGATGCAGCCCTGGTATTTTCAGGCGTTTTTCCCTATTACTACTCCTGCTCTGTTGACGGTCTCAGACCTGAAACAACTTATTACTACAAAATCAAAACTGATTCGGAATCCTCGAAAATTTATCACTTCAGAACACCTCCTGAAGCTGGCAACGCAAGCAAGGATGGGCATATACGTTTTATTATCTATGGCGATTCCCGAACATATCCAAAACGTCATGCTGCCATCATCAACGCGATGAGAAGCAATCTCGAAAAAATTTACGGTAAACCCATCGAAAACCATATCGACCTGGTCTTCAATATTGGTGACATCGTTGGGGACGGAAGAAAATTTCACCAATATTACAAATATTATTTTAATTGCGTGTCATCTCTTGCCCGATACGTGCCGTTTATGGTCGTTATAGGGAATCACGAACGCGAAGCCAGCTGGTACTATCCGCACATGAAGTACGAAAAATTTGCAGGCCCGGAAGGTAAAAAATATTATTCCTTCTCCATAGGCAGGGTTTTCTTCATCGTAATGAACACGGAAGTTTTAGGAAATAAACAATTTGAATGGGTAAAATCAGAACTGCAGAAAGCTCAGAAAAGCGACAAAATCGATTGGGTAATTTGCTTATCTCATTATCCGGTATATTCCGAATCGTGGCATCACAAATACAGCTATCGTGCCTGGCTTACCGAAAGGGTTCGTCCGTTGGCAGAGAAATATCCGAAGGTAGCGATGTTTGCTTACGGCCATACCCATGCCTACGAGCGTGGTGCGGATAAAGATGCTCCGATAGTCCTGCTGATGAATGGAGGCGGGGGGGCAGCTCTTGAGAACTGGAAGAAAAACAAAAAGCGGGGAATAGTCAAAGATTACCCGCAAACCGTAAAGACCATATCGGAGTTTGGATATTCCGTTGTCGATATCGACATCAAAAAACATAAGATGAAGATTGATTCTTATGGCTATGGTTGTGGGAGAATGCCGGGAGCGTGCAGACTGATAGACACATTCAGTCTGAACAGAGACGACGTTTCCAAGCCTGCTACGCCGAGAATACTGTCCGTAACAAAAGACAAGAATGGCAGCGTTACCATTTCAGCATCTCGATACAGGGGCAGTAACAGACTTATGTATTCTGAATTTCAGATTTCGGAGGTAAAGGCGAAGCCGTCAGATCCAGCGTTGGACATTTTGCGAAGCAGGGAAAATATTTACGACGTTGACTCATCGGGCAAGCCAATCGACCACAACATAAATATCAACATTGCCCAGCTGACCATCAGCAAAGACCGACTGCCAGCGAAAAGATGTTGGGTGAGGGTGCGTTACAGAAATGAAAATCTGCGATGGTCTGACTGGTCGGATTTCTGTATAATCAACAATTGAGTAAAATTATTTGATAAATATAATCTTTTATGTAAGGTGAAAGGTATGTCGGAAAAAGTAACAATCCTTGGCGGAGGTAACGGGGCTATAACAGCTGCCGCTGAGCTTTCAGCTAACGGATTTGAAATAACATTATTTGAGTTTGCCGAATTAGCGAATAATATTGCTGAGATATTTGAGACTCGTGAGATTGAATATGATGGTGTGGTCGGTTCGGGAGTTGCCAAAATTGCCAAAGTAACAAGTGATATTGGTGAAGCTCTCAGAGGTGCCGAGATCATCTATCTTATCATTCCCAGCATGTATCATCACGTATATGCGGATGCCCTGTGGGATAAATTCGAAGAGGGTCAATGTCTTGTCTTATTGCCCGGAACATTCGGTGCTCTGGATATGATACACAGAATGCGCAGTAGGGGGATGGCGGTGGATATTACAATAGGTGAATCTGACGCATTGCCTTATGCAACGCGGCGCAAAGGAGTCAATAAGGTTCACATTTTTCATAAGTTGCCGGAATTCGGCGTGGGTGTATTTCCCGCTGAACACACAAAATCAACTATCGGGAAGATTAAAAAACATTTTCCAGCTGCGACGGCTTTACCTGATGTATTAGCTTCCGGTCTGAACAATGCCAACCCCGCGTTACATCCGCTTGGAGTTCTTCTCAACGTTGGCAGAATTGAATATTCTAAGGGCAATTTCTATTACTATGAAGAAGGGTTTACCGATTCCGTCGCTCATGCGGTCGAAGCTCTGGATTGCGAGAGATTAGCAATAGGCAAGGTGCTTGGCATCGATCTGCCCGATTTGGCGACGGGATTGCAATCGGTGGGCTATGGCCCAAAAGGCGATTTATGGGAAACAATCAATGGCAGCAGGGCACTTACACCTATATTAGGCCCGAGTTATGTGGGCAATCGTTACCTGACAGAGGATATTCCCATAGGCTTGAACATGTGGCGGAGTTTAGGCGAGCAGTTCAACGTTGGTACCCCGCTCATAAACTCAACAATCGCCATTGGCGAAGTTGTATGCAAGCTTGGACCAGATGTTTATCGCAGAAGCAACACTACATGCGGAATCGCGGAAATGTCTGTCGATGAGCTTAAAAAATATGTAAGCACAGGAAAATTATAATA
>WFQY01000187.1 GCA_015486815.1 Phycisphaerae bacterium
GTGGATTTCCGATGACGGCATCAAAGCCCGGGTTTTTACCGGAAAAAATCTCGGGAAATTCTGCCTGCCAATCGAAGGCATTGATTCTATATTGCTCCTCCTCGTCGAGAAAATTCATCTGTTTATTCTGATAAAAATCCGGACCTATAAGAGAATTTCCACATTTGATATTGTTAGATAAATCTGGCAATGCACGTTGATGAAAAAATCTTAATTGCTGTTCTAATGCCTGTTTGTTTTCTCCTTCGAGAACCTTCAGCAGCAGCGACAATTTGGTTACCTCGACTGCTTGCGAGTCAATATCGACACCATAGATGTTATTGAGTAAAATTCGTTTTCGTTCATTAGTGGTCAGTTTCCACAGACCGGTGGCATCTTGATAAATTCTCGGATTCCTGCCTTTCGCCCATTTCTCCGGCTCATTTTGCGAGTAAAAGTCCCGATGCCAATCGAGCAGATACTGATATGCCCCGAGCAGGAACGATCCGGAGCCACAGGCAGGATCGAGAATTTTAATTTTTGCTACCTGATTGGGTGTTTTATTTTCCACCAGCTTGCCAACAGTATTTTTGACAATATACTCGACAATATATGTCGGTGTGTAATAAATACCACCTGCTTTTTTAACTTCGGGTTTTTCTTCAACCTTAGCTTGGTGGGCTTTGGTCAAACGAATAACCTTCCCTAAAAACTGCTCATAGACCTGGCCAAGGATGTCTGCAGGCAGTACGGAAAATTCATATGGGCTTTCAGGATAGTACAAAGATTTAATAATAGTTTTTAGAGGCTTATCATCTATGGTTAGGTTGAGTGTAAGTTCGTCTGGCGGTTCTGGTCTTCCTTTTTCGCGAATAAAATGAAACAATCCTGAATTATATCTTTCGTCTGCTCGATGAAAAATTTCGCAAAGCCGTTGATAGACTTCACCGCCATTAAGCATCGCCATAAGCTGACCATACTGCTCGATGCCTCTGTCCTCACAAATTCGCAAAAAGATAATTCGGTCGATAGTTCTCTGAATGGCAAAATTGAGCTCACGATTGGTTAACCGAGGATTTCTCAAAGCAATATTCTTTGCGAGAATTTCCCGCCAATGACTGATTTCCTCAAGAAACGCAGCGTCAACTTCAGCGGTACCTTTTTTTCGTCTGGTTGATTCTGCAAATTTATCAAATGAACCTTTAAGGATTTCTTCACGTGCGAAAATAGATGCTATTTCATCCCATCGTTTTAAATAATCGGCATATTTACAATAGAAAATTCGGGCTTTCGATGGTGAATCTTGCTTACTGGGTCTTATCCGACAGTCATAAACGGCAAATTCTTCAAAATCCGTCAATATGGAAAGAGGCAACTTAGCTGACCATGCATATCTCCGTAATTGAAATGCTGGATGGGTATCTTCTTTTATATTCACAGCTGGTTTTTTCGCCTCTACGAAAAATTTTCTTACACCACCGATTCTGAAACAATAGTCGGGAGCTTTGGTAACGCCACCTATTTTAATAGCATCTTCGTGAATTACATCTTTATATGCTTCTGCATATCCTTGTGCATTATCCATATCCCAGCCAAGAGCTTTAAAAAAAGGATCGATAAATTCCTTACGCAGCTGAGATTCTTTATATTGGCCTGACTGATACGCATCGATATTACGTTCAAATCGTTCGATCAATTCAACGATTTCTTTAGGTACGCCCATACAATTTATACCCCATCAATGCCTTTACTAAAAAGTTATTATACCAAAAGGTGAAGGACGAAAAAAGTATACTTATTGCAAGATAATCTGTAAACTCCATCCTGCCCGGCGATGTCAATTCCGGATTTAGGTTAATAGTCTTTAGCCCTTGCCTTTAAGCTAATAGCTACGGACTAATAACTAACGACTCATTCATGGGAACTCGACATTTAGCATTTTTCATTCGACATTTAATCCCAAAGGATTTTTTATTTTTTTTCATTTTTTATAGCCAATGGCCAGCTAATCAGTTAGGCCGGTTTCGACAAAAAATTTGCCCCCGAAATTTGGCATTTCTGTTTTAGCGTGGTATATTTTAAATGGAGGCTGATCCTCTCAGCTTCCATTGTTGCGAGCAGTCAGCTCATCTGACATCTCATCTCAAATCGTAAATTAAATCGTTCGCTCTTTGACAATTTAGTTATTAGCTGTACCAGCTTGCCAATATCGAAATCGGATGATAGCTAGGCAACGAAGATATATGCTCAAGCTGCATTCTACAAGCACTGCATTCGCTTACAAGGGCATCGGCATTGCTCTCGGCAATAGCAAACTTCAGCATATCAGCGATTTTGTCGGTTATATCGTATTTGTCTTTTCGCATACCGTAAGTGCCCGCTAATCCGCAGCAGTTATCGGGCAGATGTTCGACCGTTAAACCATCGATTGCCTTAAGTAACTCAAAGCCCGGCTGACCAATCTCGAGCAGCCTAAGATGACACGGACAGTGATATGCGATTTTGAAATCGAGTTTGTTGTGCCCTTTGTTCAGCTTGTTTTGCTGATATAGCTGATATAAAAATTCGCAACCCGAATGAGTCTTGTCAGCTATTTGTTTGACCCTTTCGTCATCGATGAGATATTTGTATTCCGATTTGAGACACAAAGTAGCGGTCGGCTCGAATGACAATATCATATCCGTCTGATCGATATATCGATGGATATGCTCTACATTAAATTCCGCTGATTTTCGTGCCTCTTCGATATAGCCATAAGCAATAGCAGGCATATTGCTGCTACACTGGTCGGGGATGATTAACCTTATGCCATTATGACTACAAACTTTTATAATATCTTCCGCCAGCTGCCTACTGTGATATCTTGCGAAGACATCGACAAACCAGATCGCATCGAATTGTGGATTTTTCGGTGCGTATTTATCCGCTAATTTTCGTAACAAATCAAGTGTGCCGGGAAACGCAAACGGTGGCATCGACCTGCGGGAGTCGATACCGATGAATAATTCCATAAGCTTTTGCATACCTTTGCGCGATGTAACAAAATTGGAAATCGGAGCGAACTTGCTCGATAACCATTCCATATATTCGCTATTGACGAGAAATCGCTCGACAAATTTTTTGCCTTTGAGTTTATTACGCTTTGTTCGCAGCTCGATTATCATTTTGGGTATCTGCACACCACTCGGACAATCTCGCAGACAGTTGCCGCAGAGAATACAGCTATCGATTACCCTTTGTGCCGCTGGCGAGATTAAATCTTTATCATCAAGCATACCAGCAACATATTCGCGAATCAGATTTGCCTTGGCTCGAGGTGAGCTATATTCATCGCCAATCGCACGGAATATCGGACACATTAGCTGCGAACGGTCATAAGATTTGCATTCGCCACAACCGCTACAAATATCCGCAAGCGTGAATATATTCTCACCGTCGAAATTTAGTTCCGTTTTGTTGCGTATCGGTATCGCGCTAAGGTCATCGCGAAGATTATTCATCGGCAGGTTGGTATCGGTTACGATAATTTTCCCCGGGTTCATTAACTCAGCGGGGTCAAGAAAATGCTTTACTGTCTCCATCAAATCATACGCTTGGCCATATTGCTTTCGCAATGCCCAGCTTCTCGTTATTCCCGTGCCGTGTTCGCCACTTATCGTTCCGCCAAGCGACCAGACAAGCTCGAATACCTCTCGACCAAGCGAAGCAAGCTTTTTTCGTTCCTGCTGATTATGCAAATCGAGGAATGGGCGGATATGAAGCTCGCCTGCCCCCGCGTGAGCATAATAGCTTGCGTCTAACCGATACTTTTCGAACAATTTCATCAAACCCGTTAAATATTCGGGCATCTTCTCAGGAGCTACCGCAATGTCTTCGATAAGCGGAATGGGCTTACCCGATGCGCTCTGACGATAAAGCAGAGGTACTGCGCTCTTTCTTGCATCCCAGTGCCTTTTCTGCTCGTAAGGGTCGGTAATTTCCGTAAGCCAAACGTGTTGCGAAAATTCCTTTTCTAATCTCTTCGTACATTTCGATAGCTGATCGTATATCTGCTCTTCGTCATCGCCGGCAAATTCTATCATCAATGATGCCTTTGCTTCCGGTAGTATTTTTGCTAACTCGGGATTTGATGATCTTGCCAGTTTCAGTACGCTTTCGTCCATTAACTCGACAGCTGCGGGGTCATATTCGAGAATAATACTCAACGCACGAGCCATCAAAATCATATCATCGAAATTAGCAGAAAGGACATGTTTGATTTTCGGTGCTTTGACGAGTTTGAGTTTCGCTTCGGTGAATATTCCGAGCGTGCCTTCCGAGCCCGGAAGCAATTTCAGCAGGTCAAAACTGCTTTTGTTAAGGGCAGCTTTGAGATTATATCCCGCCCGATTACGCGAGACCTTAGGCCAATGCTGAGCTATAAGCCTGCGATGCGGTGAAATCAATTTGTATAGCTGATTTTCAATTTGATGCCAGTTATCATCGCCCGTAGTAATCAATCTGCCATCAGACAATACGACATTTAAGCTCAGCAAATTATCGCTGCAATATCCGTATTTAAGCGAATGGGCACCGGTGGCATTGTTCGATACCGATCCGCCAACCGTCGCACGCGAGCCACTCGATGGGTCGGGTCCGAATTGCAAACCCATCGGCCTTGTGCGATTATTTATCTCGTCCAGTATAGCACCCGGCTGAACTCTTACCCAGCCTTCATCAATATTGGTTTCCAAAATCGATGTCATATATCGTGAAAAGTCGATTACGATACCGTTGGTAAGAGCCTCGCCCGCCAGCCCCGTGCCAGCTCCGCGAGCTGTCAGCGGAATAGACGTTTCTTGTGCGAATATGGTTAGTTTGATAATATCTTCTTCATCCTGCGGGCAAACGACAGCTGACGGTATAAGACGATATATACTCGCATCGGTGCTATATAAAAGTCGGGTTACTTTATCGTCGAACACATCACCTTTGATCAGGCTTTTGAGTCTTCGCCCCAAGAGCCTGCTATCTATCGAGCTTGTATGTGTCATCTGATTTTCCTGATTATGCTACTTCGTGTTTAGCAGGTGCCAGTTCAAGGATTATATTCTCTTTTTCCGTACCAAGTAATTTAGATGCATCGAGAATTTCGAGTCCCGCCAGAAGGCCGTCAGCTCCGAAATCCGCTATAATTCCATGTCCCAAATCTTTGTTATTTGCTTGGCCCGGTTTAAGATCACGAAGTTGAATATATAATGCATCGACATCAGCGTCATAACTGATTTTCATTCAATATTTCCTTTCATAGCATATTACCGTTCTTCCATAGGGGTGTATTTTAGGTCTGTCGGACCGGTATATACCGCTCGCGGGCGGAAGATTCTACTGTTTGGCAGATATTCCAATATTCGAGCGACCCAGCCTGCGACTCTGCTTACAGCGAAAATCGGAGTAAACAGCGAAGTATCTATTCCAAGCGAGTTGTAAATCAGCCCGCTATAGAAATCGACATTCGGAAAAATACCCTTACTGCCATACGCCTTTACTACCTCGTCTTCAACAACTTCCGCTATTTTATAAAGATCGCTTTTGCCGGCTTGCTCGCATATTTCCTTGGCATATCGTTTGAATATTCTCGCACGCGGGTCATAGACTTTGTAAATTCTATGCCCGAATCCCATAATTTTTACCTTATTTTTGATACAATCTTGTACCCATTTTCTCGCTTCGGTTTCGGAGGTCAGCTTAATCAGATTTTCCAGACTGAATTCGTTAGCACCACCGTGAAGCGGGCCTTTGAGCGAACATATCCCCGCACAGATTGCGGAATACATATCGCTTAGCGTACTGGCGACCACCATAGATGTAAATGTCGATGCGTTCATTCCGTGGTCAGCGTGCAAAATCAAAGCCATATCCATTACTTTGGTTGTCAGCTCATCGGGAATCTCTCCGCTTATCATATACATAAAGTTCTCAGCGTGGCGGAGGTCTTTCCGCGGAGCTATAATATCCTGATTTTTTCGTATTCGCGCAAGCATAGCGGTAACGCTGGCGAGTTTTGAAATCAGCTTTATGCCCGCCTGTGTGCCGATTTCAACGTTATTAATTGTAATCGGATCGAAGCAGCCAAGCGATGATACTGCGACTTCGAGCTTGCTCATCGGGTGAGCTGTTGTTGGTAGTTTTTTCAATATATCTATTATTTTCGGGTCGATATCCCGATTTTCTTTCAGTTGGCGGTCGAATTCATCAAGCTCATCTTTCTGAGGTAGCTTACCGAAAATGAGCAGATAGGCGGTTTCCTCGAAGCTCGAATGTTCCGCAAGGTCTGCTACATCGTAGCCTCTATACACGAGTTTGCCTTCTTGGCCATCGACATAACCTATGCTGCTTTCGTTAGTTATGGCGCCTTCGAGACCTCGCCCAAGCGTTACGGTAATCGGAAAATCCACCTTGCCACCATATTTGAATGCCATCAATTTTGCTCCTTCCTAATACATCCCAAAAAACGGTTTTATTCAAACCAAATATTTTAACGAATTTTCATCGAGTTCGCCAAGAAATTATTGACAAAATTGCAAATCACAAGCAACATCAGATAACATCGGATTATAATTTTTGGTGATAGATAATAAAATATTGGCAATTGGAAAATTATTTTCGTATAATAGGAATTTTAAGCTGTTAGCCATTGGTCTGTAGCTATTAGCTGAAATCCAAAAGTAGGGGCAGACCTATGTGTCTGCCCAAAA
>WFQY01000188.1 GCA_015486815.1 Phycisphaerae bacterium
TATTAATGCCCAATTCGAATACACAATCCGCAATCCAAAATTCGCAATCCGCAATTGAGTGCTTCACACTCATTGAGCTTTTGGTCGTTGTTGCCATTATCGCTGTGCTTGTTGCGATTCTGCTGCCGGCGTTGGGAAAAGCGAGAGACTCTGCTCGAACTATGGTCTGCGGAAGCAAGCACAAAGAAATGGTTAGAGCTTGGATAATGTATGCCAATGACCACAACGGCGAAATTATGCGAACGCGACACGGCTGGAGCAGCGGAGCGCCTTCTCCCGATTGGGTTGATAAGACTTGGTGGGTTCCGCTGATAAGACCTTATCTCGGAAATATCAAATGGACATCAAGCTGGTCAACAAATGATTTCGCACAAAAGCTATGGTGTCCGGAAAAAAATTTAGCACCTTTTGACTCTGTATATTCACGATGGATAGGAATGAATGAAAGGCTTGACCCTTTCACAAATCATACTCTACCGCCGGTCATTAATATCGATCAGATTGTTGACCCGTCACGGACGGTTGTTTTTGCCGATGCTACTTTGGATCTCTATCACGGTCATCTGTGGAATCAAAACAGTTTCACCTATCGTCATAATGGCAAGAAGGATTCCAATTTTGCTTTCGCTGATGGCCACGTTGAATCAGCACAGACACGGACAAACATTGATGCAATAAGTAACAATCATTATCCGCAAGGTGAGCCTGACGGATACGATGATGCGATTCCGCCTAAGAAATTCATTTATGATCCTCGTGGTGACGAAATTGGCTATCCCGGCTGGGATTATTCCGTGTACGGAATGTAAGCTAAAACAATCCTTCGGAGAAATATTGATGCACAAAGGTTTTCAATCGATATTGTTGCTGCTGATGCTTACCGTCAATGCGAGGGCGGTAACGGTAGCTGTCCTCAATCGAACAGCTTGGCCACGCTCTGCGGGCTCTGAGGGAATAATCAAGACGCTTAAAGCTGAAAAGCAATATACGCTTAAAGTCATAGATAAAATATCGAAAAAAAATCTTAAAGATGTTGATGTCGTAATCATCTCGCACGCTTACGATTTAGCTAATAAGGATATTCTTCGTGCGTTTGTCAAATCGGGCGGTGGTGCGATGCTAACGCACGATGCAGCTGGCTCGGGCAGAGGAGCGATTGGTACGAGCTCGTTTCCCGAAATTGCGAAAACTTCGCATAAAGGTAACGGCTATCTTTCGCCTAATCCGCTTATTGTGCCCATAAAACAGCACCCGATTACGAAGGGCATAAATCCCAAAGGATTCAAACATACCTATTGGGATCACGCAATTCTAAAGCCCGTCGATGACAGATGTGTGTTGATGGAAGATACAGCTTTTAAGGACGGCTTTATGAAGCATCGCTTTCGCGGAACTCAGCTGCGATGGAATGCATACTTCGGCGGAAATGCCGTCCTGATAGCTGCCAAATTCGGTAAAGGCAGAGTCGTGCTTTGTGGGTTGCATTTGGGACAGAATCGTAAGCATCAGACAGCTGTTCTTAAAGGTGATGAACTTAGACTGCTGAATAACTCCATCGATTGGCTGGCAGGAAAAACTCCTCTCGATTTGCCCGAAAAAATCATTCCGACAAAGAATTCTAAATATTCAAGCCATCTTACTCAAAATCTACCAGCCTACTTGCCTAATGCGATAACAGTAATCGACAAAGGCAAATCGGGCAACAATATCAAAATAACAATATCCGACAAAGACGAGCTTGCGAAAATATCGACAAAGGAATTTGAGATCGTGGTAGCTGTCGAAAAGAAAAGCAATCAGCCGACAATCCAATCGCTTAAAGTTCGAGATTTTTATTGGCATCGCACGTGGGACGGCTTGGAACGTAATTCATTAACCGCTCCGATACTCAGGCTATCAAAATCGCTTTGGCCGTTCCAAAAGCCATTTCCGTCCATATATCACGAACGAGGCAAACCGCTGCCTGCGATAAAAGGTAAGGAAATTTCCGTCGATGATTTCGTAACGCTTAAAGTCGGACGTGGGACAATTACCGTATCAGCCGACGGAACAATAACTCTTGACGGATTTTGCAAAGAAGGTCGAATAGCTACCGAAGCGATAGACGGTTATCTTAAAGCAAGCAAGTTTATCGAAGAGACGGTCTCATACGATCAGCCGACAATTACGGGCGATTGGATTTGGCTTATCAAGCGTGGCTCATTTGCTATAGGCGGAAAATTTACGATAGCTGATAAGATGGGCGAGACGGGATTATCGACCGGAATGGAGCGAAAGGTCTATTTGAATTCGAATAAGTTGATAATTGTTACCGATATTGACA
>WFQY01000189.1 GCA_015486815.1 Phycisphaerae bacterium
ATATTATTGGAACTGCTTGACCTGTTATTTTGTGTAGAATATAATCGCTAATGAACCTTGATTAAGGCAAGATAATGAATAGACGCAAGAGAAATCTGATTTGTATATGGATAATTTTCCTCGGATTGGCGAATTTCGTCTCCTATACGGTGATATATGGCTATATCGGAGGAGATGCCAAAAATGGTATGATAAAAGACGGAAAATACTATGTGCGAGGCCATTTTCTTCGCGACCTTAGGGGCAGAGATACGGAAGTTTCGCGAGATGTTTGGATTTATAGCTATATTCATTCCATTTCGATTTGGCCTACGGTAGCTGCTGTCCTGATTTCAACGTTGATTATGGCTCAGCCTCATATTATAGCGACGATGAAAGAAGGATTTATAAGAGGGCAAACTCTCATCACAATATTTATAACCGTGGTGATTTTCCTCGTCAGCGTGATGACGATATGGTTCATTCTTGATTTTATCGGTGAACTGAGTAACGCAGGTTAGTTGGTCATAGCCCCTGCTTTTCATATTAAAGATCTCAAACTGACCGATTTGGCACAAAATTATTTGTCCCCACCGCGTCATTCCGCACGGAGCGTAGTCCGCCTGAGGCGGACGGAATCCACTTGGTTGATAAGAGTATGGATTCCCGCACCAACGGCATCTTCGACTTTCGCGGGAATGACAGCTTGTGTATAATTGCTGGTAAATAAAGAGTTACGCAAAAACAGTATTTAGAATCGGTCAGTTTGAGTAAAGATAAAACCCGCCGATTCGGAGAATAAATTTAATGTCGGTTTTTTCTGTTACAAATTGGCTCGCTCAAGACAGCCCGTTGGCACGTCGGCTCGAAAATTACGAATATCGTCCGCAGCAGATACAAATGGCTAATGCCGTCGCCAAAGCGCTCAACGACAAACGTCATCTGATTGTAGAAGCAGGTACCGGACTTGGCAAAACTCTCGCATATCTGATACCAGCGATTATCCATTCCGCAAACCATAATTCCAGAATCATCGTCAGCACATTCACAATCAATCTGCAAGAGCAGATAATCAACAAGGACATCCCGCTACTGACTTCGGTCATTCCCGCTGAATGTAGCGTTGTGCTGGTAAAGGGGCGTGGCAATTATTTATGCCTGCGCCGGCTTGCACGCGCAATAAGCAGAGCGGAGTCATTGTTCGTCGAATCTCAAACCGCTAACCTTATGCAAAAAATCCGCAAATGGGCTGCTACAACGGATGACGGCTCGGTTTCCGACCTTCCTTTTTACGTGCCTTCGGGAATATGGTCGCAGATATCGGGCGAACACGGAAATTGCCTCGGCAAGCGATGCGTCTTTTTCGACCGATGCCATTATTGGCGAGCAAGACGAAGAATGCAGCATGCTAATATTCTGATTACCAATCATGCTCTTTTGTGTTCCGACCTTTCAGCTCATTTGCAGGGTCTCTCGCTACTCGGAAAATACGACATCGCCATCATCGATGAAGCTCAGAATTTGGACAACGTAGCAAGCGAGCATTTCGGGCTGTACCTTTCGCAAGCTCAATTTTTCTCTCAACTTAACAATTTATATAATCCTAAAAATAACAAAGGGCTTTTGACATGCTTCGAGGCGAAAGATACGATAAAAGCTCTCGAACGAACAGCACGCACAGCGAAGGCGTTTTTCGACCATATACGAGATATGTATCATCAAAGTAACGATTCGAATTTCAATCCGCCGCCTAACGCAATACACAATGAGCTTTCTGTCAGCCTTCACGAATTAGCTGACGAATTAAAGCGTCTTCGCGGTCAGCTCAAAGACGAAGAAGACCGATTCGATATAACAATGTTCAGGGAGAAATTCCTCGAGTTAGCCAATCAGCTCGAAAATTTCGTATCACAGTCCAAAGACGATTATACCTACTGGATAGAAGCTGACCGAAATACCGAAAATCCCGCCCGCGATATTGTCGTCCTTCGGGCAGCTCCGATAAACGTCGGCCAATATCTGCGAGAATCACTCTTTGATAGACTATCGAGTGTTGTCCTTACGTCAGCTACGCTTAGCGTCGGTGGCGATACCGGATTTACATATATCGCTAACCGTCTCGGCCTCGACGATTACGATGAGATGATAATCGAATCGCCCTTTGATTATTACAATCAAGTTACATTATACATTGAAAAATCTCTGCCCGCTCCTTCCGAGGGCGAAAATTTTCTGCAAGCTGCTTGTGAAGCGATAAAAAAATATCTCATAAAATCTTCAGGCAGAGCTTTCGTCCTGTTTACAAGCTATCAAATGATGTATCGTGCCGCTGACCTAATCAAAGATTTCTGCAACGAGCATAATTTCAATTTATTCGTACAAGGACAGGATTCTTCGATTCAGCGATTCGATTTGCTTGAGACATTCAAAAACACCGAACGAGCTGTTTTGTTCGGCACCGATAGTTTTTGGCAGGGTGTCGATGTGGTAGGCGAAGCGTTATCGAACGTAATAATCGTAAAATTACCCTTCGCTGTTCCCGACCGTCCGCTAATTAAAGCTCGAATCAATCAGATAAATAAGCAGGGCGGAAATGCCTTTCTCGATTTTCAGCTGCCCGAAGCTATTTTGAAATTTAAGCAGGGCTTTGGCCGACTAATTAGAAGCAAAACCGACACAGGCATCGTAGCTGTACTCGACAATCGCATCATAACGAAATCTTACGGCAGGAGTTTCCTTAACGCTTTACCCCGCGTGAAGACGGTAATTAGTGTTTGCTGAATAAATCTCAACTTATGTATTGACAGAGAGATACGTTCTGTTTATACTGTCTCAAGTGGACGGGGAATTGACAGAATAGCTTGAAACCCTTGCACTTGGAGACACGGATGTATCGCAAAGACAACCCCCATCAGA
>WFQY01000190.1 GCA_015486815.1 Phycisphaerae bacterium
CCAATATATTATCCGATTTTAGTTGAACCGTCTTCGCATCGATTCGCTCATAACGCGGATTGGTATATGTAGGATCCGCTGTCTCGGTAAACAGAAATTTCTTTTCCAAAACATAAGGCCCTTCCCACTTCAATGGTGCAATCGGATTTTCTTTATGTTTTCGTATCGCCTCTTTTATCGACGCCTTTATCAATTTTTGAGAATCATCCTTTGCCAGCGAAATAGCAGACCCGCGATTTAACCCTTCCTTGACCGCTGCTGTCGTTATTCCCTTTATCAGCTCCTCCGCTTCTTTACACGCTTCGGTATCGCCCGATAGGAAAATCATAGGCACATCCAACGCACCGCAGCATAACGCCCATTGCCCGATCTCGCCTATAAATTTCCCATTAAGCTTATAATATTCTACCGTCGTACTCGATTGTGTATGATTCAGATTTCCACGTTCGACACCCGCCATCGCGTGCTGGCCTATCATCACCGTAGCATCATATCTGCTTATAAGCTCCTTTCTTATTTTCCCCCACGGAAAAGGCCTACCATGCAATAATTTCGCAGGCGAGCGCAATTCCTCATAAACAATTCCGCCTGCTCCGTGTCCGTCAACCACGAGCACTTCTTCAACACCTTCTTCTATCATTCCCTCAACCGCTGCGTTTACTTCGCCCGTCAATAATTTTTTCGCTTGCTCATAATACTTACCCGTCCCGAACGCTTGATCTTCGAAACTTACCACACCAGCGACACCTTCGAGATCGGTCATCATTATAACTTTCATCTTTTATCTCCCCAAAATCGGTTTCAAAATTGATATCATCGCAATTAAAAATAACAACCCCTGCATACTCATTCGCAAATGCCTTCTCGAAAGCATCGAGCCGACTCGCAATCCTATTTTCGTGCTAAGATATATAATAGGTGTAAGCACTATTGCGCTTAGAAAGGCAATCAAAATTGACTTACCGAAAATCATCGGCAGCAGTATAATTTGAAAGGGAACAAACGCTAACGTAAATGCTAAAGATGTTACACGCATTTTTTCATTCTGCCATCGATGTGCCAATATCCACAAAATTATCGGAGGTCCACCTATATTTGCAAATCCCGTCAGCAACCCCGACAAAGCAGCTGACAAATATCCCCAACCTTTCGAGATAGCTTCCCGCGGCTCGATTTTCGCAAACCATTGCACCGCTAAGACCGAGATTATCAAAAATCCTACTATCTGCTTTACCGTATCTCTGCTTAAAAATGATACCTCACGCAGAACAAATATCCCGATAGGCAAAAATATCAAACCCACTATCATCATCGGGCGAAGTGTCCACCAATCAACTTCATTGCGCAGATGCGAAACTATCATCAGCCGTTGAATCGTAGAACCGATTGTCGAAACCGCGACTGCTTGTGGCAAGGGCCAACCAGCAAATAGAAGAAACGGCAGCGCAACCAGCGTAAATGCAAACCCTACCATCGATTGCACCATCGCTGCAAAAAATAAAATCACGCAAAGAGTTATAAGCTGATAAATTTCCACTCGGACATACTCACATCATCTCAAATATGCATTTTCGACCTTCTTCGATGCTTCGAGTATATCAGAAATTTCCCTCTCGCCAAAGCTTTCGTGTATATGAATATTAAAATGCTCATCCGTAACTTTAATTGCATTATCGATTTTGAACTGCGGATTTCTCTCACCCTTATATCCGTCAGCATTCCACGGAAAACCGGAACTACCAAAAGTCTTTTTATTGCGAAACCACGGAGCCTCGCAGGGAATATGCCTGTATGAAGGATTCACAAAAATTCCCTCCGCTTGCAACGCCTTACAAAATGTCTCCTTATCCACCGTAAGCGCATCTAAATCTAATCTTATCTTCAAAAACCAATAAACCGATTCCGTATCAGGCACCTGCCAGCCAAGTGAGACTGTCTTAAAACTCTCTAATTCCTTTTTGATAGTCTCACCTATCTTTCTTCGTTTAGCTATTATTTCCGGCAATCGTTTTATCTGCACCGAACCAATAGCAGCAGAAAGATCATTCAAATTGCAATTCAGCGCAGCTTGGACATTGCCTTGCGGATTTTCGATATTGAAAGGCTTGCCTCTATCCGCAAATCTCTTTGCCTGCCAATATAGCTTTTCATTCCTCGTATAAACCACTCCGCCTTGCCCGCCGGTGCAGTGATGCTTACCAAACATCGTCGAAAAGGCAGCTATATCGCCAATCGTTCCGACCAATCGACCCTTATATTTTGCACCGTGAGCTTGTGCGCAATCTTCGATTACATAAAGATTATGTTTTTTCGCCAATTCCATAATAGGATCCATATCCACCGGATCGCCTGCAATATGTGCAACGATAATTGCTCGTGTGCGTTCGGTTATCAAAGGCTCTATCTGCTCCGCCGACGTATTATAGCTTCTCGGATCACAATCCGCTACAACAGGAACACAACCGACAAAGATAACAGGCATACACCCGCCCGGATCGGTTATAGGCGGAACAATGACTTCCGAAAACAGATCCAAGTCCAAAGCACCAAGCGCAACAAATACAGCATCCGTACCAGAATTTACACCGTCAGCAAATCCGCCTCCCATAAATTCCGCAAAATCCTTCTCGTACTGCTGTTCATATTTGCCGTTATACCCGAAGGCATTACCCGAACTAATCGCTTCGTCAAAGACCCGTAATGCAGCCTGCTTTTCCGCTTCGGTAATCAATCCTCTCGGCGGAAACGTATTAACGTTAATATCACGCACCGGACTTCCACCATCAATTGCAAGTTTACTCATCGTTATTATTCTCCTCTAATCACACCTGTAAAATCTTTTCCGCATTGATATGCAGCACTTTTTCCATAACGTTGGCGGGTAAATCAAGCTTTTCCAAAACATCAAGCTGTCTTCTGTCAAAATAATCTCGGCCTAACATTATTCTGTCCTGATATTTCAAAACAAATTTCTGAGCATGTTCGAGATCTCGCTCGAGAGCATTCGCACCACTGCCAGCGGACAAATCACAATATAAATTTTCGTACTTTTCCATCAACTCGATAAGCTTTCCGCCGGGCTTGACTTTTCCCGTCGGATATCCGGTTTTCTCGTCATCACTGTCAGCTGATATTTCCCACCAGAAACCAGGACCGTGGCCGATAAACTTTGTATCGGGACACAATTTGCACATATTATCAACAACCGAAATATCGCCTCCATACCACGGTAACCACTCGTAAATGCCTTCCGACATCTTCTCGAGGGTGCCAGCGGCACATTCCAAATGAAACAAAACAGGCAGACCCAATTCGCCACAATATCTGAATGTGATTATCGCATCGGGATTGTCATATCGCATTCGACATTTCAATTCTCCGTAAACCTTAATTCCGTGAATCTCGACAGCAGCTTTCAGTTTCGCTCTGACATTCTTATCTCGTGGATCGGGCGCCCAACCGCCTATGAATCTATCGGGATATTTTTGTAAACCTTCGACTACCATCCAAAGCGGTGCGCTCAATCCTCGCGGATCCATATATTGATGATAGCTCGGAGACATTTCAAATTCGTATTCCGAAATTTCCCACGAAAGTAACCATGTTTTGTCAATTCCGATTTCATCCATATTTTTGACAAGTGCATCAATATTATGGCTGTGCCAGTTAGGATGATTGTGGATGTCAATTATTTTCGAAGACATTTTACGAACCTTTCGTATTAACGTTAATATAGATTAAGACCTCTTTGTAAGGAACCAGCTACCAACTTCTTTCGGGTCGCCGGGATCGTCTTTCAACAAATCTTTGTAGTTTTCCGCTACTTTTTTATAGGCAGCCGCCTGCTGCTCTATTATTTTAGCATCATAGTAAGCAAATCTCGGTATCCGGTAAACGGTAAAATTAATTTTTTCCGTAACAGGTAGCGAACCCGGAGGCTGACGG
>WFQY01000191.1 GCA_015486815.1 Phycisphaerae bacterium
AATGCGAGATAAGATTATACATTTTTACTTTGGCGTTGATTACGATATTGTCTGGAAAGTGGTAAAAAATCGCTTGCCTGAAATCCAGCAACAATTACGTAGAGTCGTAAGTGAACTAAAAGCAACATAGATTCCTTTAGCATTTTCCCATTTTTCATTTGTGGTTTCTGATTTTATCGGTTTACTCTCGGTGTCTCTCCGTGTTAAATAGGGGGGTATGGAGTTTATCAAATATACATTAAGCGACGGCTATACTCTATCCGCACGGTATTGGCGGAATGATAGTACCGACGGTATTTTGTACATTCACGGCATCCAATCGCATGGCTTGTGGTTCGAAATATCGTCGTCAGCTCTTGCAGATATGGGATTTTCAGTATTGCTACCCGATCGGCGAGGCAGCGGTCTTAGCAAGGAAAATCGTGGTGATATAAATCGCTATCAGCAGTGGTTAGATGATTTGGATGAATTGGTTGAATTTATGTCAGCTGATTTAGGATTGAAGAAAATTCACATATTAGCTGTCAGTTGGGGTGGTAAGCTTGCAATGGCATTGAGTAAAACCATACCGCATAAACTTACCAGTATCACTCTTATCGCACCGGGGATGTTTCCTCGTGTGGATGTTTCGTTGTCCGATAAAATCGCAATTGCCAGTGCAATAATATCAAATCCCGCCAAGCAATTTCCTATTCCGTTGAATCAGCCCGAATTGTTTACTGACAATCCCGAAAGGCAAAATTTTATTCGCAACGATAAGCTCAAACTTACGAAAGTTTCCGCTCGGTTTCTGTATAACTCACGCAAGCTTGACGGGTTTATTCTTAAAAGCCCTCAGCGTTTGAAATGTCCTTCGAAATTGTTTCTTGCAGGCAGGGATAAGATAATTGATAATTGTAAAACATTAAAATTTTATCGTAAATTAAAATCGTCTGTACTGAAAGAGGTTACTTTCTATTCGCAGGCGAGCCATACGATTGAGTTCGAAGCTGATAACCGACGGTTTTTAGCGGATTTAAAGGATTGGTTTATACGATGCAAAGATATTTGATTTTTTTAATAACTGTTAGCTTATTGGGCGGCTGTTCTCAGCATCCGTTGTTTCAGACCAAACTGCCCGAACGCAGAGCTTATGCGATAAAAACCGCTGACGGTTGGCGGTTGAATATTTGGCACTATCCGCCGATAAATCCGGAACGCAAAATCAATCCCGTTATACTCTGCCACGGTTTGAGTCATAACAGTAGCTTCTGGGATTTAACTCCGAAAACCTCACTGGCGAAGTATTTGCAATCGGAAGGTTTTGATGTCTGGTCGGTTGACCTTCGCGGTGCTGGTGATTCTACAAAGCCAGCTATTTCACAAATAAAACAATTGTTTCGTTTGAATATCTCTGCTCTTTCTCCCGAAGCTCTTGCTGATGTACCCTCTGACTTACAAAAGCTCAACTGGACTGTTGACGATCACATCAACTATGATGTTCCTGCAATTATTGATTTTGTATTGAAGCACACCGGTGCGAAGAAAGTCAACTGGATAGGCCATAGTATGGGCGCAATGATTATGTTTGCCTATCTTGAAACGCATAGCCAAGATAAGATCGATACTTTCGTTGCAGTTTCCGGACCGATGTATCTGCTTCACCCTGCTAACGATATATTCGAATTGATGGCTAAACAAGCGGATTTTGTCAAAATCGGAAATCTAACGACAGGCACTAATCTGCGGGCGGTAGTGGGTACCATTGCGGGCGGGCTACTCGAAATGCCTATTGATGAGCTGTTTCTAAACGAAGATAATGTCGATGCGGAAACTTTTCATATGTTTTATTATTATTGTCAGGATGATATCTCACCGGGTCAGCTCGATCAGCTACTGAAATATATCAAGCGCGGGCACTTCGTCAGTGCCGATGGAAAAATAGACTATACCGAACGCGTTTCCGAAATAACCGTTCCCGTTTTGCAAATCGTGGGTCAGCTCGACAATATGATTAGTCCTGGCTTTGTTGCGGTTATACATAACAAGCTCGGCTCGAAAGATAAACAAATGAGAGTATTCGGAAAGATCAACGGCTATTATGATAATTACGGGCACGATGATATAATCATCGGCAGGCACTCGAGGGACGATGTTTTTCCCTATATAAAAAATTGGCTTATCGCACATCCAGCTAAGACCGGTAACCGATGATGGAAATTGCAGCTATATTGACGATATATTTAATACTGAATACGATAATTTGGCTACTCAGGCATTTCAGTTTGACGCAAGCTAAACGTCAAGCCGAAGTGCTTGAT
>WFQY01000192.1 GCA_015486815.1 Phycisphaerae bacterium
AATCAAGATAGTTTATATTAAAATTATCATAACCAAAAGGGTAAATCAGATGCAGGAAACTACGGCAGTTAAACGACCGATAACAAAAAAATACATTGCAGAAAAATTAAATGTATCTCGAACACTGGTCTCCTATGTCCTGAATAACACTCCTAACGTAAAGGTGTCTCCCGTTACCCGTCGGCGAATTTGCGAACTCGCAAAAGAACTAAATTATGTGCCTACGCCTGCGCGAAATCGTCCCGTAGGTACACCCATGATCGCTTTACTTCAACTCGGACGTCGTCTTGACGACCCGATCTATATGGATTTTTTGTCAGCGATGGAACAACGGATAGCAGCGGATCATCAGCACATGATTTTTATGTCGGTAAACACAACTGAATCTGACTATGACCGAGCTTTATCGCGATTGGAAAGTAATCTCTTGCGTGGAGTAATATTGGTCGGCGATGTCAGAAAAAAGATGATTGACTTGCTTGAAAGACACCGTATTCCGTTTGTTGTTTACGGCGAAACCGATGATGTTCATAATGCCCGTCAAGTTAGCTATGTATCTATTGATACCGAACAAATGGCATATGATGCAACTCGGTTTTTGTTTGAAAAAGGTCGTCGGCACGTGGCCATCATTACCGGATGTCTCTCGCTTCGTACGCATCGTCTATGGATTGAAGGATATAAGCGTGCACACCGTGAAGCTGGTGTTGCTATTAACGAAGGGTTGATACAAGTTACGGAATTAAATCAGGACGCATTGACAGCCAAACGTCTTATACGCCTGGGGCTGAAATTCGATGGTCTGGTTGCCGTCAACGATATGGTAGGAGTCGCTGCTATGGGTGCATTTACGGATGAGGGATTGAAGATACCTGACGATGTCGCTGTAATTGGTTCCGGAAATCTTGAAGTCGGCAGACGTTATCATCCTTCGTTATCTACGTTTGATGCTCCTGTAGATCGGACAGCAAAATTATTATTCGAGACACTTATACGTCATATCAATAACTTCGAGAGTCTTTCGGAACATCTGAGCGTAAGGCATCAGCTGATTGAACGGGAATCGACAGCTGTTTAACATAAATTGTTTATTTGTAATGCGTTACTTTTTTTAACAAGGAGAAAAATGATGAAAAACAAAAAACTGACAATTGTGTGTGGTATTGTTGCGATGGTATCTTTGTGGATTTGTCCGATAGTTCGGGCGAATCTAATGGCGGAGTATCTTATGAACGAAGGTGAAGGTACGACGGTCAACGATACCAGTGGTAATGGGATGACGGGTTCATTTGCCGGTGCTGGAATGAACTGGGTAAATGGCCCATCAGCTTCGTATGGCACTGCTCTCGATTTCAATGGCAGTGGATATGTGGACGTACCGGATTCAACCGGGTCAAGTCTGGATGTTACCACCCAAATGACTTTCTGCGCATGGATTAATACCGATACCAACGCTATTAGCAACACCATCGCATGGAAACCAGGTGCTTATCGTATCTTTCAACAGTATGGTAATGTGTATATCTCTCTTACAGGGGTAAATGGGGGAGATAATGCTGCTCCTATGGCTGTAGGATTTAATCAGTGGTATCACATTGCCTTTACCTATGACGGTTCTAACATTCGAAGCTATCTTAACGGCGTACTGCAAAACACAACCGCAGCAACAGGAACTATTGCCACTAATGACAATTCATTGAGGATTGGCTGGTATAATAGCACCCCAAATTACGATGGTACATTAGACAATATCCGCATCTATGATCAAGCATTGACTGCAGCTCAAATTGTTGCTGACAAAGATGCCGGTGGACACATTCCCGAGCCAGCAACCATTGGATTTCTAACTTTAGGTATTGGGCTCTTGCACAGAACAAAGAAATAATCAAATAGCTAAATAACAAGATGATAATCGGCGTTCACCGATACAATTGGTGAACGTCGATTGTCAGGGAGGAAAAAGCATATATGAGAAGTGGTTTTACGCTTATAGAGCTTTTGGTGGTAGTTGCGATCATCGCTGTGCTGGTGGCGATTCTGCTTCCGGCTCTTTCCAGTGCGAGGGAAATGGCGAGGTCGGCTGTCTGCAAGAGTCATTTGAAACAAATCGGACAGGCAGAACTATTGTATGCCGATGAATGGAACGATGGAATCGCTTGGACACGCTACGGTAACTGGTATTGGGCAGCTCAACTCTGGAACGTCATCTATCGTAATGTGCCGGGGTTTTTCGATACTGCTGCCCCCCCTATTGAACCAAATTGGCTACAATGTCCTTCCGTAGGACCTAACGATCCGACGTGGAAAGATGATCTGCGACAGGGAGCAAATAATTGGTATATGCTTAGAATCAGCTATACTCGGAATTCATTTAATCCTAATCTTGTCGGATGGTATCAGCCACCTGCTGAACGTCCACAAGTCAGACTTAGTCAAATCACCGAACCCTCACGAACCGCTGATGTAGCTGACGGGAAATATATCCACGCACCGGCAGCTCCATTTTACTGGGATAATCTACCGGAATATTCCGGTTCCGCACACGTAGAATATCGGCACAGCGGAAGAAACTCTATCAATATTCTGCTATGGGACGGACACGTAGAATCATTCGGAGATGTATTCCTTTCTGACAAATATATCTTAATGCCGGACGGATTACTTCCCTGAATATTATTACCTGAATATTATTAAAGGAAGATCCTTTATGAACTCTCACGCAATACAATTATCCGATCGGATTGGTTTGTCAACGATCGAAATGTACGATAAACCACCAATTACCCTCGATCAGGCAATCGACCGTACGCTGAACGCAGGATTTCGATGTATCGAATTGCATCTGGATTCATGGCAAGGCTGCCTCGGCGATCCTTATATGATAGCTAATCCGGGTGTCTATCCCCGTGAGTTTTCAGCCCGCCAAATAGACACCTTAGCTAAAAAGCTTGAACCCTTTCAAATCGTTACTGTTCACGGCACTCCGTATGATATCAACATCGCTGCGGACAATCCCGGAATTCGTGAAGAATCTGTTCGACAATATCTCGAAGCGATAGACTTTGCAAATGCTATCGGGGCTTCGGTATGTACCTTTCATCCCGGTCGATCCAAAAATGTCTTGATTCATCCCGATGTAGATTTGGCACGTCATATCGAATTTGCAAAGCGTGCTGCGGAACGGCTGGAAAAATATCAGATCGTCTCAGGATTCGAAAATGTTCCTGGACGAGCGGATCCTCAATGGTACAAATACATTATCGAGCAGGTAGGCTCGCCGAAATTCGGAATGCTCCTCGATTTCGGACATGCGGTAATGGGGCTCGGAAGAAATACCGAAACATTACTCGAATATATTTCGGTATTGGGTGAATATATTTGCGAGGTACATGTTCATCAGGTATTACATTGGACAGCATTGGGCAATCCGATCGATCATCAGCCATTGGATAAGGGATGGGGTTATGATGTTCCCGTGATTTTTGAAGCAGTGGGCAAGCTCCCTAACCAGAATTTCCCGATTATCTTTGAAATAATGGGTCCGCGATTTGACCAAATGATTGAAAACTCCCTGCAGGCGAAGGAAATGGTCTTGCAATACTGGACAAGTAAATAATCAACAGGAGACAAATTTATATGGTCTTGAATAAAAGTAAATATACCAGCGGTCTATTCGGACTATTCATATTACTGATATCTTTAACCACCGGCAGTAGTCTGTTAGCGATGGATATTGTCCGCAACGGAAAAGCAACCAGTGTGATTGTGATACCAAACAATGCTTGGCCAGTAGTCAAATACGCTGCTCGGGAGTTGCAATATCATATCGAAAGGGCAACAGGTGCAAAGCTGCCCATCGTTACGGAAAGCGAAAAACCAACGAATATCACAAATATCATCTACATCGGGAATTGCAAGGAAACCATCAAACAAATTGGCACTTCGAAATCACTGTCCCCCAATGCCTTTACAAGCAAATTGGTTGACAATAAACTTTTCCTATTCGGGCATGACTCGCCCGGAAATCCGCTTGGCGTGCTTCACGGAAACAATACTTTATGCGGTAGTTTATTTGCTGTTTATGATTTTCTTGAAAAGACATTGCACGTCCTTTGGCTTTGGCCTGGTCGGCTTGGTGAGGTAATTCCGAAGACATCTTCAATCAGCATATCTTCTATGAACTATACATGGATCCCAAAATTGTTGCATACTCGCTTACGTGATTACGGCAGACAGGGGCATTACAGCAAAGGCTGGGCGTCAAAGAAGGCAGCTCAACAATATTTTCACGACCAATCGGTATGGATGCGACGGCATCGCTTTAGACGGGGGATTAGTTTGGAATATGGCCATGCTTTTGTTAATTACTGGAAACGCTTTGGCAAAACCCATCCGGAATATTTTAATCTTCTCCCTAACGGAAAGCGCCAAGCTGACCCTCTTTATTGGGGCGGAGATGATAAACTGATTTCGATGAGTGTAGCGGAACCCGGATTGTGGAAACAAATTATTTCCGATTGGCAAAAAACACGTACAAAATTTAGGCCTTGGATTAATTGTTGCGAAAATGATACACCGGGAAAATGTATTTGCAAAAAATGCCTTTTATGGGATGTACACAATCCAAACGAAACCGTATCGATAGAAAAGGCAAAACAGGCATTTCTTAAAGGCGATAAAAATTGGTGGAAGTATCTCGGTTCACTCTCCGATAGATATGCACGATTCTATTTGGCTGTTCAAAAGCAAGCCCAAAAAATCGACCCCAATGCCACGGTTATTGCGTATGCTTATTCAAACCGTAAAGAGCCACCAATCAAAACCAAACTGAACAAGCGAATAGTCATCGGTATTGTTCCGGAATTGATGTTCCCATGGACCAAAGCGAAACGTCAAGCTTTTCGCAAGCAGTGGCAGGGTTGGTACGATACGGGCGCAAAGCTTTATCTACGTCCGAACTATTTCTGGTGTGGGCACAATATGCCTATTTTCTTCGCTGACAAATTCGGTGAAGACTTCCAATATGCCTTCAAGCGAGGAATGTTCGCAACCGACTTTGATTCACTGGTTGGCAACTGGGCAACTCAGGGACCGAATCTCTATATGCTGGGAGAAATTCAGACCCATCCGGAACGGTCGGTCAAAGATATTTTGGATGAATATTACAGCGGTTTCGGAAAAGCAAAAAAATGTGTTCGTGCCTATTTTGAATATTGGAAACGAATATCGGATGCGGTTACTGATGATATTATTAACAAGGCTATGAAGCAAAAGGCGCCGGAAGGTGGTGGTTTTTCACGATTCCATCGTATCGCAAGTGTTATTTTCACTCCTTCGGTTATGGCGAAGGGGCGGGCACTTTTGGAAAAGGCGAAAATAGCTGCAAAAGGTGATTCTATTGCTGAAAAACGAGTGGAATTTCTCGACGAAGGACTCCGAAATGCTGAACTCACACTGGCGGTACAGTCAGCTTACGAACAATATAAAAAAACAGGCGATCTTGAACCCTATCGCCGTGCGATTCGGGAATTGGACGCCTTCCGAGCAAAAGTGGAAAAAGACAATATTGCTAATATGGGAGTCCTCGCACAGTTCGAAGCCTATACTTGGCCACGTGGTAGTATGCTTAATGTTCTCGACCAACCGCCTCTTACAGGACAGTGGAAATTTATGTGGGATCCAAACAACATAGGACTAAGCGAAGGTTGGCAATCGATAAATTTTGACGACTCGAAATGGTTTAACATTCGCGTCGATGCACCTTGGGAAAAACAGACTGTGGGAAAAGTATGGAAAAAAGAACACGGTAAAGATTACGATGGAGTAGCGTGGTATCGCATCCGATTTTCAGTCAAATCCGACACAAAACACAAATGTTATAGGCTGGTCTTCGGAGCTGTGGACGAAGCATGCAACGTTTGGCTCAACGACCAGCATATCCTTGACCGACCATATCCGTACAAAGGAGATCCGGATTCGTGGAAACAACCATTCGCTATCGATGTAACCAATGTTATACGTAAGGGCTCGCCTAATCTTTTAGCGGTGCGTGTAATAGACCGTGCCGGTGCCGGTGGGATATGGAAACCTGTTTGGCTCACGGAATCCGATATGCCAGTTGATGAAGCGAATAACGCTATTCCTAACGGTGGATTTGAAAAAGGAAAAGCAAAATGGTCGGTAAATACAATGTGCGGACAATTCCGGTATGACATCGACCGAAATGTGCATCATAGTGGAACAGCATCAGCCAGAATTACGTGTCTCAAACTCGAAGCTAAGCCCACGCAAAGATGTACCGCTTGGGGACGATGGTATCAAACCAAAGTATCGGTCAAACGGGGCAAAACATACCGTATGCGAGTCTGGGTAAAAACATCGAAGAACTTTACGGGTAAAATCCATATTTGGTTTCGAAGCGGAAGAGGCAAACCCGAAGCCAATCAAAGTACAGTGCTTTTAAC
>WFQY01000193.1 GCA_015486815.1 Phycisphaerae bacterium
CCAAAAAATTCACTGCAGAGATATTTTATCGGACAATAAATTTGTTCCTCGATTTCGAGATGCCACGCAACGTAGGCGATTTTCGTCTTGTCTCCGCACGTGCCCGCCAGTTATTCTTAAATGTCCCCGACAAATCCCGTCTTAATCGTGAAATATGGTCATCGATAGGACTCGCCCAGACAGGCATCGAATATGAGCGTCCCGCGCGCATCGCAGGCGAAAGCAAATACAATTTCAAACGAATGCTCCGACTCGCTTTTGACGGAATTACCTCCGCCGGCAGCAAACCCCTACGCCCGATAATCATAACCGCCTGCCTGCTCATCATCGTAAGTATCGCCCTGCTATTTACAACTCCTATCCTCTCCGCTATTACTTTTTGCGGTGCAATCTTGCTAATAGCGCTCTGGCTGACGGGAATATATATAGCAAAGACTTATCGCAATATAACAAACAGACCACCCTACTATACGATTTACGACACCTCGCATACCTAACTTCGCCCCCAACACTGCCGAAGGTGGGATTCGAACCCACACCCGGGGTGAACCGGATCGGATTTTGAGTCCGACGCGTCTGCCAATTCCGCCACTTCGGCCACTCTCAAAGACAGCGATTATTACATATTATTCGGACTCAACCTACTCGGATGATCTACCATCCAGAAACGATCCCAATCTTCCGCCATCAATTTGAGATCCGTCTTCATATTTCGTTCTACTCGTGTGGTATGAGTTTTGGAATCTTCAGACAGCGTCGCTGCACATCCAAACACAAATAGACAAACCAGCCCTGCAAGCAAACAGGCCGAAATCTTACGCATAATCACACCTCTCTTGTTTTATAGCACCAAAGAAAATAAATTTTAAGCTAACGCTCTTTAGCCCTTAGCGTTTTGCCTTTAGCTAACAGCTACAGACTAATAACTAAAGGTATTTTATTTACCTGCCTATTCTTACGTCAAGAAAAAAACTAACTTCTTGACCAATAGTCTCGCTAATGGTAGGGTTTTACTTTATAATATTATCGGATAATGAAGGATATTTCTATGATAGATTCATTGGTATTATTGGAAGCAAAAAATTTACTGAAAAAATATTCCGGACGTGCTGTCGTCAACAACGTATCATATCAGGTCAATCAAGGCGAAATCGTCGGACTGCTCGGCCCCAACGGTGCAGGAAAAACCACTTCGTTCAGAATCACTATCGGTATGATTCGTCCCGAAGGCGGAACGGTGATTTTCAATGGCCAAGATATCACCAACCTCCCTATGTACAAACGAGTTCAGCTGGGGATGGGCTATCTCTCGCAAGAAAGTTCCGTTTTCACTCGTCTGACCGTAGAAGAAAATCTCCTCGCAATATTAGAGACGCTACGCATACCACGACAAGCTCAAGTTGAACGATGCGAGATGCTTTTGGAACAATTCGGGCTTACATACGCAAGACGTATGCATGCGAGAGTACTTTCAGGCGGCGAAAAACGAAAACTCGAAATCGCACGTGCTTTGAGTATCGAGCCAACGCTTATGCTCCTCGACGAACCGTTCAGCGGTGTTGACCCCAAAGCTGTCGAAGACCTCCAAACAGAAATCCTCAGGCTAAAACACGAGCACAATATCGCTATCCTTCTTACCGACCACAACGTCCGTGAAACTCTGAGGGTTACCGACCGTGCATATATCATTCACGAAGGTCAACTGATGGCACAGGGCAAACCCATCGAACTCATTCATAACGAAATGGTCAGAAAAACATATCTCGGCGAACACTTCTACGCCGAGGAATTCGAAAAGCAACTCGCTTCTTCCAGCTAAGGAGACTTTCGTTTATGGCCGGCAAACAAACAGGCATCGCAAAATGGCTCTTACCGTCAGCTATAATCGTAGCTGCTGTTATTATCTCCTTTATGTTTCTCGACAAACCAATCGCAGACTACATCAAAAATCACAAATACCCCGCAAAACTACCACTGACAATCAAACAAGCTGTATATTTCTTCGATAGCTACGAACAAATAGTTCCGCTCATCCTGCTAATATCAGCTGCTGCAATTTCAGCAGGACAGCAAAAATGGAAAATGATAGGACAACTTATCCTCGCAATGATTATTTCCGCTATTCCAATTTGGATAGGCAAATCGCTCATCGCACGACAACGACCACGATGGTCGCACGCAACAAACTGGTACGACACCTTCACAG
>WFQY01000194.1 GCA_015486815.1 Phycisphaerae bacterium
ATATAATATTGCACCAACAGAGAACCATCGTCAAGGAAGATATATATTACAGCCGATAAAATCTAAATGCGAATACGAATATACATATTGACATTAACTTGTATGATTTTCGCTTTGCTGAGCAGTATCGCTTCAGCGGAATCAGTTACTATCCTATCTTCCTCATCTTCTTTGACGAAGAGGATTATAAAAAAATTCGATTTTAACGAGCGTCCGCTCGGCAATCTTGAAGATGTACCGATGTACTGGGCGAAGGTGCAAGCACCGGGGTTTCCCCATTTCGTAAACGGTAAATTTGACGAACAAACGGGCGTGCCCGCACCTTCGTTCAAACTACAGCTTAACGGTGGCAATCTTGGATACGTTTTCACTGCTCGTAAAATTTCCGCATTTCCCGGAAGCGACCACAAGATAATCGCAAAAGTCAAAACGGCAAATATGAAATATGCAAGAGGATATATCGAAGCGTTCTATCTCGATCGATTCGGAAATCCGCTAAAAGATACTATCAAGTATAGCCAGCTCATAGCACCGACGAAATCTTTGACGCAGAAATGGCAGACAATTGTCATCAATCTGCCGTTTACTAATCCCGCTGGGCGATTTATCGGATTGGGCGTATTTTTAGTTCAGCCCGACCATCTGCCCGATATATTCAACACGCAAATAACTTCATACAAAAAAGATATCTATGCCGCTATGTGGATAGACGAAATATCCATCATCAGACTTCCACAAGCGAAGATAAAGTTGAAAAAGAATAATCTAATCTATGATTCTTCCGAAAACATTACCGTGTATTCTCTCATTGCAGACCCTACGCCCGATGATCTTAGTGCGAGAATCATTCTCTCCGATAATGCTACGACGAAGTCTGTACAATGGCAGGTACCCGTTGAAATACTTCCTCCAATAGAAGCTATCCTTCAGGGCAGGGCATCGAGGCCAGCATTTACTTCTTTTGAGCTCGGTAAATTGCAAGCGGGGTTATATACATTGAATCTGCAGGTGCTTGCAAATAATCAAATAATCGTTTCTAAAAAATTTGATTTCGCAGTATTAAATCATAACAGGCCAACTGACTTTGAGAACAATCTCGGTATAGATCTTTCCGGAAAACCAATTGACCGTCCCGCATTGATTATGGATTTTATATCCAAACTCAAGCCAGGCTGGGCGTTGATACCGTTTTGGCGACGAGACTTTTCTACAGTTACCGCTCATTCCGACCATTCGCCAGCGGACATATTAGCTACCGGATGCAAACACAATGATATAAAAGTGTTAGGCGGATTCCTTGAAATCCCCAAAAACCTCAAACTCAAAGAAAAGTTAATAAGTCCGAGCATTTGGGATCTTTTCGCTTCGAATAATGCCATATGGAAAATCCCCCTTGCAAGTTTGCTCGCAAGGCAGGCAGACAAAATTGACACTTGGATTTTCGGTGAGATAAATGACTATTGGCAGAGTCCCGATAGCAGAATAGCTTCGTTACTCAGTCAGCTGAAAAAATATTTTTCTCAATTTCAGGGTAGGCCTATATTTGCAGCGGCTTGGCCAGCTCTTAGAAATCCACCGACAAAAAAAATAGCAGACAACTATTTTGTAAAGATACCCGTTGAATTAGTGCCTTCGAGTTTCGAAAACTACTTTATTCAGTGGAAGCAGGTAAACACAAATCCTATTATTACGCTGCAAACTCTGCCTCTTGACAAATACAAAATTATTCCAGCTACACAAGATTTTGTGAGAAGACTCATAGAAACTAAGAAAAACGGAATAACATTATTAGCTTGCGGAAATCTTTGGAGTAACAATAACAAAATAGTATCCGCGGGAATGATGCCCAATGCGTATTACGCCGCTTTTGCAAACATAATCGATCGGCTGGGGGGCACGCACTATCTCGGACAGATAGAATTTGCCCCCGGCCAAAAGGGGATACTATTCGGTAACTCCCAACATGCGGTGCTTGTAATTGTCCAGATGAAACATAAAGCGAAATTTCTCGAAGGGGAAATTTCGCTAGGCGATAATCTTATCGCATATGATATGTGGGGCAGAAAACTGCCTATAATATACAATGAAAATAAATGGATACTTCCGTATCAACAAATAGTCTTTATAGATGGTATAACTCCCGAGCTTGCTAATTTTATTTCAACTATCAGATTCGCCCAGCCGAATTTAACCAGCAAGTTCGGCGTGCACAAAATCAAACTGACTTTCCGAAACACGTTCGCACAAACAATAAATGGCACCGTACGCGTAAAGGCTTCTCGATTTTGGCGGTTTGACCCTTCCGGTGCAAGGTTTACATTGATACCCGGAGGAAAATTCGTACTGCCGATGAAGCTGAGATTTCCATCTAATGAACCGATAGGGCAAAAAATAATAAACGTCAAATTCGATATCGAAGCTCGTAAAGTCGTACATCTTAATCTGCTAATACCGCTTGGAGTTAGTTCGAGCGATTTGAAAATGCGTGTATTGTGGTTTATGAGAGATGATAAACTTGTAATCATTCAGGAAATTCGTAATTATGGCAAAATATACGCGGATTTGCAGGCTTTTCTGATAGCACCTAATCGACCACGGATGGAACGGCAGATTCGAAAACTCGCACCCGGGCAATTTGCAATAAAGGAATATACCGTCGGTCCGTGGCGACAGATGTTCGGCAGGAAAATCCGCGTGGGATTCAGAGAAATTCGAGGAACAAGGATGGTAAACCAAATTATCACTATCGAATAAAAAGGAGTTCGAAATGGACGAAGAAATTATAATGAAACCTATCGGAATCGTACGCTCACCGTATAAGCAAGCTAAGGATATGCCCATTCAGGGCAAATTCAAATCCGATATCAAAGCATACATCGAACTGAAAGAACAATATGTCCCCGGACTAAAAGATTTGGAAGGGTTCAGCCATTTTATCATCGTCTATTATTTCCACAAATCACAAAAGGAAACTCTGCAAAGCAAACCGTTTCTCGAAGATGAGGTTCACGGAATATTCGCGATACGCAGTCCGCATCGTCCTAATCATATCGGAATTTCCATCGTGAAACTCGAATCTATCGAAAAAAACAAAATCCATTTCAGTCAGGTCGATATGCTCGATGGTACACCGGTTTTGGACATTAAGCCATACGTCAAACATTTCGATAGCAGAGATAATGTTCGATGTGGTTGGCTCGATAAACATTTCCAAGACGAGAATATTCCCGATAGGACAATTTTGAAATAATAAACTAATAGTCTTTAGTCCTTAGCTTTTAGCTAATAGCTACGGACTAATAGCTAAAAACTTATTCTTAGATTCATCTTAGCCCAGCGGCGCTTAATGCCACCGACCACATCGTAAGTATCATATATCCCATAAGCAAACAAAGCAGGATAATCAGTGTCGGTTTGAGTAGTCCCATCAGATAATGTATCATCGTTTCGACTTCATCTTCGTAATAGTCAGCTACTTTCAGGAGCGATTCTTCCAACTTACCGGATTCTTCGCCAACTTCGATCATATCCACCACCGCAGGATCGATCGTCCTGCTAACTCGCAATGGCTCGGTAAGTGAGCTGCCCGTCTTGACGGTTTCTTTTGCAAAATCGATCTGCCTTGCTATCACTTCGTTGCCCGTTACCTCACGAGACATACTAAGCGCATCCAAAATAGATACGCCCGCTCCCGTCAGTACACCAAGCGACCGTGTAAATCGCGCAAGGGCAGCTCTGCGAAAAACTCCTCCTATAATAGGAATATGAAGTTTAACCCAATCTACAATATATGTTCCCAGCTCTGTTTGTCTAAGCAGCGATGCCAGTAGAATTATTAGTATCGGTACAAATACAGCCAATCCTAATACCGTATCGACAAGAGTTAATAAACTCCCGACGGTTTTGTTGATAGGATTCGATCCGCTCGATGCACCGGCGAACATAGGTAAAAGGACAAAACGCAGTGCGGCAAAGATGAGAACCGCAAAACATAAAACAAAAGCGGGATATATCAAAGCCCTGATAACTTGTCGCCTGATGTTTCGTTTTCTTTCGAGATATTTCGTTAGCTGATCGAGAGCATTTTCGAGCATTCCCGATTTTTCCGCTGACTCTATCAGCCTGACATACATCGTATCGAACGCACGAGGATGCTTTTTCATTGCTTGCGAAAGTGGCTGACCAGCTTCGACGCATTTGGATAAATCGTCTATTACCGCTCGAAACGAATAAGACTTTTGCTGATTGGCTAAAGTCCTCAAAGCTCTTGCAATTGGCAGTCCCGCTTGCACCATTGTTGAAAGCTGATGGGTAAACGGAATCAGATATTTATACGAATATCGCCCGAATAGAATAGAATTCTTCAACGAAACACCTTCTATGTTTGTCGATAAATGTTTACGCTTCTATTTCCGCTTCTTCGATAATGGTTTCTTTGACTACTTCTTCTATCGTAGTTATACCGTCGAATATTGCACGCAAGCCTGCTTGCCTTAACGTCTTCATTCCACGCTTTCTCGCTTCCTGGCGTAGTAGCTGAGTAGAAGCGTTGGCATTAATCATATCCTTCAGTTCATCGTCGAGCACCATAATCTCGAAGATACCCATTCTGCCACGGTAGCCCGTATTGTTACAGAAATCGCAACCTTTTCCATAGTAAAATTGCTTGCCCTTTATATCTTCGGGCTTAAGGTCAAGCTCCATCAGCATCTCTTCGGTAGGTTCGAACGGTGTCTTGCAATGCACACATATTTTTCTTACCAGCCGCTGAGCTACTATTGCTTCCAAAGTAGCGGTTACGAGGAACGGCTCGAGCCCAAGGTCGAGCAATCTCGCAATAGCACTCGGTGCATCGTTGGTATGAAGCGTACTGAAAACCAAGTGTCCCGTAAGAGACGCCTGTACTGAAATTTGTGCGGTTTCAAGGTCGCGAATCTCACCTACAAGAATGATGTCGGGGTCCTGCCTGAGATATGCCCTTAGACACCGTGCAAAAGTCAATCCGATTTCAGGATTGACCTGCACCTGCATCAAACCGTCAATATCGTATTCGACGGGGTCTTCCGATGTTAGAATCTTTACCGCTACATCGTTTAACTCGTTTAGTGCGGAATAAAGCGTCGTGGTCTTTCCGCTACCTGTCGGACCGGTAACGATAATAATACCGTGCGGTTTGCGTATAAGCTGACGAAACAGACGGACTTCTTCTTCATTCATACCGAGCTTTTCAATGTCAAGCTCAACCTGACTCCTGTCGAGAACTCGCATAACGATGCTTTCGCCAAACATTGTCGGCAGAACAGATACACGCAAATCGACCGGCTGACCGTTTACCGTAAGCGGAATTCTGCCGTCCTGAGGCATTCGTCTTTCCGCTATATCCAGATTCGCCATTACCTTGATTCTCGATGAAATCGCTAACGCTATATGCTGAGGAGGAGGAACCATCTCATACAAGACACCGTCTATTCGATATCGCATACGAAATTCATCTTCGAACGGCTCGAAATGAATGTCGGAGGCTTTATCGCGAATAGCTTGAAGCAACACAAGGTTCAATAGCTTCTTTACGGGATTGGACTCAGCCAATTCCTTTAACGTATCCAAATCGATAGAATCGCCTCTGCCCTTAAGTTGAGATAATTTGGTATCCTTTTTTATTTCATCGATAAGGTCTTGAATATCTTCTTCCGCTTCTTCCGGATAATATCTCGCCAACGCACGTGTGATTTGTTCTTCGGGTGCGTAATTTGCAATTACGTTATATCCCAAAAATCGTTTGATATCATCGGTGGCTGCAAAATTGTCGGGATTGCACATTACGAGCGTGATGGTATTAGAATTAGGCTCATATTCGATGGGTATGACTCTGTAGATATTTGCCATTTGCGGAGTCAACAGTTTGATTATTTCTTTCGGGACTTCTATAGTATCCAAATTTACTACTTCCATCCCTTTTTGGGAGGCAAGAGCTTCGTTAAGCTCATCTTCGGTAATATATCCGAGTTCAACCAGAATTCGACCAAGCGGACCACGACGTTGTTTCTGTATCTCAAGTGCCTCGTGCACCTGATCTCTGGTAAGTTTCCCCATCTTTATCAGGATTCGACCGAGTCGTCTGCCTCGCAATTGTTTTACCGGTATTGTCGCCATCTTCTTATACGCCCATATAATTAACCATTATCTTCCTCTACATCACCGCCTATAACAGGTCCGTACGTCAAGGTCGTACCCGGCCTAAGTGCATCGAGTTTTCGTTTAAGCTCCGACGGATGTCGCGATCTATCGAGCATATCCTCAGCTGATATGATTCCGTTTTCGAATAATGTCCAGAGATGCTCATCCAATAGCTGCATTCCGAATTTCTTTCCCGTCTGAATACTCGAATCGATACGATAGACCTTATTTTCACGAATAAGGTTCGCTATAGCGGGGGTAACAACCATAAATTCATAAGCAGCTACTCGACCCGTGGTAGTTCTCGGAAGTAGTGCCTGCGATAGTACCGCTATCAGGTTAGTCGATAGCTGAACACGAATCTGTTCCTGTTGGTTTACCGGAAACTGGTCTGTTATACGTGTAATAGTACCTTGAGCACCGGTGGTGTGCAACGTGCCGAAAACAAGGTGGCCGGTTTCCGCTGCTCGCAGAGCTGATTCCATCGTTTCGAGGTCTCGAAGCTCACCGACGAGAATTACGTCCGGGTCCTGCCTTAGTACCCTTCGAAGTGCTTCAGCGAAGCTCGGTACGTCATTTCCCACTTCACGCTGATTTACCATGGATTTTTTGTGCGGATGATAATATTCGATAGGGTCTTCGACGGTAACGATATGATGGTCCATTTCGCTGTTGATATAGTCTATCATCGTCGCGAGTGTAGTTGTTTTTCCCGAGCCCGTCGGACCGGTAACCAGAAATAGCCCTCGCGGGCGCCTGCATAGACTTTTGACAATGGGTGGCAGTCCGATTTCCTCGAAACTCATAAGCTTGGAAGGGATCAACCGTAGCACTATCGAGACATTGCCCTTCTGTTTAAACACAGCTACACGAAATCGTCCCGCATCGCCAAATGCAAATCCGAAGTCGGTACCACCTTCTTCCTGAAGTTCCTGCTGATTGCGCTCGGGAGTAATCGCCTTCATCAATGCAACGGTATCTTCGGGCTCGAGCATCTTCGTTTCGAGGTTTCTCAAGCGTCCGTGAATACGAAGCACCGGCGGACGACCAACGTGAAGGTGCAAGTCGGACGCATTTCTTTTGATACACGTTTCGAGTAATCTGTCAATATGAATAGTAGCCATTGATTATAACTCCTCCATAACGACGCCTTCCGCCTGCGTCAATCTCGCCACTTCTTCCGGCGTGGTTATGCCATTAAGTATTTTTTCCTTACCGTCTTCGATTAGTGATCGCATACCACTCGCACGAGCAGCTTGTCTTACCTTGTTTGTCGGCGCACGATTGAACGCAAGGTCGCGAAGCTCATTATTCATTTCCATCAATTCGAATATACCGATTCTGCCTTTATAGCCGGTGTTATGACAGGCTTTACAGCCAGCTCCACGATAAATTTTCTTATCGCCAAGCTGATCTATATCAAGACCTATCAACTTCAGCACATAAGGATCAGGGTCGGGGTCTTCTTCTTTACACTCCTGACAAATTGTTCTGACCAACCGCTGAGCCATTACCGCCTGTATGGAACTCGCTACGAGAAACGGTTTAACTCCCATATCGATCAAACGAGTAATTGCACTCGGAGCATCATTGGTATGAAGCGTACTGAATACCAAGTGTCCGGTAAGAGCTGCCTGTATTGCAACTTCCGCAACTTCGAGGTCTCGAATCTCTCCGACGAGAATAATATTCGGAGCTTGACGCAGCATCGCTCGAAGTATTCGGGCAAAGCTCAAACCGATAGCTTCATTTACCTGACACTGATTCATTCCCGTAAAGTTATATTCCACGGGGTCTTCCGCGGTGATTATTTTTCTATCGGGCGTATTCAGTTCCTGAAGAGCTGCGTATAGGGTCGTCGTTTTACCCGAACCGGTAGGTCCTGTTACCAGAAAGATACCGTTAGGTCTTCGAATAATATGCAAAAAGTGTTGATAATCTTCTTCACCGAAGCCGAGAGCTTGAATTCCTATCTCCACCGACTCTGGTCGTAAAATTCGCATTACGATACTTTCACCGTGATAGCTCGGAATACAACTCACACGAAAATCTATTACCTGATCATCAATAGGCATCTTGATTCTGCCGTCCTGAGGAAGTCGTTTCTGGGCAATATCCATCCTCGACATGATTTTGAGTCGGCTAATCACTGCGCCCTGCATACTCTTGGGAATCGCATCACGTTCGACACAAACACCATCGATACGATATCGTACTCTTACTCTGTCGGAAAATGGCTCTATATGAATATCCGATGCCCTCGAACGCACCGCTTCTGTGATAATCAAATTGATAAGCCTTACTATCGGTGCGGTTGCATCGTCTTCTTCGATAGGCCCCTGTACTTCCTGTTTTTCCAGATCGATCGTTGCTTCTTTTCGTATCTCATCTACCGTCTGGTCTATACTATCCGTCTTCGATGCAATATAGTTGTCGATATACTGTTTTATCTTCGACCGGCACGCAAGCGAACATTCTATTGCCGTTCCCAATCTGAATCGAAGCGTATCTTGAGTATCCAAATCAAGCGGGTCGTGAATCACTACTCGCAATTTACCGTCCCGCTTACCTAACGGAAGAACGAGATGCTTGCGGATAATATCTTCGGGTATGAGATTAATGGCTGCTGCTATTTCGACATTGTGCTCCGGATCAATATAATCCATCTCGAACTGCTCTGCCAAGGCACGTGTTACATCTTCTTCGGAGACCAGCTCCAGCTCGATAAGCGATTCTCCTATTCGTTTGCCTTGCTCCTTAGCGTACTTTAACGCTGTCTCTAATGCTCCCGAATCGACCTTGCCCTGCTCTATCAATATCTCGCCTAATTTTTTTCGTTTACGTGCCATACCAATTACTTATCTAAATAAAATTAAATCAAACACTTGCAGCGTTTATGGTCAGCCTGTAAGTAAGCCTGCTTCTCTTTCGGTTGGTGCAAACTATACTATGACTCTCAACTTGTAATTTTATGATAATATCCCCCCAAAGGTCAACATCAAATTGCAAATTACGAGAATTATATGTTAAGAGCTATTAGCTTTTAGTCTTTAGCTGTTAGTCCATAGCTAACAGCTAAAAGCTAAAGACTAATTTTGCCTGAGTGCTTCATAAGCCGAATTCTGTTTCCCCTAAGGGACGATGGTCATTTATCTTGGCCTGCTGTTACCAACAGGCTCGAGCGGCCTACCCGCAGCTCAGACGAATCGGGCAAATTCGTGTTCCGAAATATATTTCGGAAACTCGCTGCCTATTTGGCCTTGCCGGCGGTGGGGTTTACCCTGCCACAACTGTCGCCAGCTGTGCGGTGAGCTCTTACCTCACCTTTTCACCCTTACCAGCTATGACTCAACGACAACGTCGAAACCATAGCTTAGGCGGTATCTTTTCTGTGGCACTTTCCCGGAATCGCTTCCGGTGGACGTTATCCACCACCGTGCCCTCTTCGGTTCGGACTTTCCTCCCAGCTATCTTATCGATAGCTGAGCGACCATCCGAAGCACTCAGGCAATATTATTATATCACTAACTCCGTCATTTTTCTATCACAGGCAGACCAAACCCGAAATACCTCGCTGCATTGTTATACGATATATCTCGTACCATTGCACCGACAAGTTCAATATCATCGGGCACCAACCCGCGAGACATATCATTTCCCAAAATATTACACAAAAGCCGACGAAAATATTCGTGTCGAGTATAACTCAAAAACGACCTACTGTCGGTGAGCATACCGACGAACCGCCTAAGCAGCCCCATATTACTCAACGCTTCCATCTGCTTGGTCATTCCGTCGATCTGATCTAAAAACCACCATCCGCTACCAAACTGCATCTTACCGGGAACACTTGCATCCTGAAAATTCCCAAGCATCGTCGCAATTACTTCGTTATACGAGGGGTTAAGCGTATATAAAATCGTCTTCGCCAATTTGCCTTGACTATCGAGCCTATCGAGCATCTTCGATAATGGTCGGGCTAATCCGAAATCACCAATGGAATCGAAACCGGTGTCAGGCCCAAGCTTTGCGAACATTCGCGAATTGTTATTTCGCATCGCTCCGAAGTGGAATTGCTGAGTCCAGCCCTTTTCCCAATCCATCAGGCCAAACTCATAAAGCATCGCTGACTTAAATTTCAATATCTCATCATCAGCAAGAGCTTTGCCCGAACGTATATTCGCAAAAATAGCATCTATTTCGCTTTGCGTATAATCCTCAGCGTACGCTGTCTCGATACCGTGATCGCTCAGCCGACAGCCAAGAGAATGGAAAAACTCGTGCCGTTTACGCAGGGCTGAGAGAAAATCACCAAACGAACGAATATCAATACTCGCACGCTCAGCTAACATATCCGTCCATTGATTAAACGTATCGGGATTTTCGACAGTCATCGCCTTGTCAGGCCGCCACGTCGGCAGCACTTTTATATCAAACGATTTGTCCCGTGCAATTTCCTGATGGTATTCGAGTGTATCGGTCGGGTCGTCCGTCGTGCAGACAAGTACAACATTACTACGCTTCATCAATGCCCGAGCGGAAAAATCAGGCTGACCGATTCGCTCATTGCAGCTTTCCCATATTATCTTTGCTGTCGAAGGCGAAAGCAGCTCGGAAACGTCGAAATATCGTTTCAATTCGAGATGCGTCCAATGATAAAGCGGATTGCGTAGCAGGTATGGCATCGTCTCAGCGTACTTTTCAAACTTCTCGTAATCGGACGCATCACCGGTGCAATATCGTTCTTCGATTCCGTTTGAGCGCATCGCGCGCCATTTATAATGATCGCCATAAAGCCAAATCTGCGTAATATTTTCCCATCGGCGGTCTTGTGCGATATCCGCAGGCGGAAGATGGCAATGATAATCCACTATCGGCATCTTCGCTGCATATTCGTAGTAAAGCGTCTGCGCATAATCCGTTTCC
>WFQY01000195.1 GCA_015486815.1 Phycisphaerae bacterium
ACATAATACATATTACATTTCTATCGCATTGCGGAGATATAGTTCATTCCCATCTCGTCCTTATTGAGAATAACCTCAGCTGCTAATATCAACGGTACGGTACCCTCGATACACGGATCGATAATAGCAGCGTCAAGCCCCGCTCCGAGTGCAAGTATCAAATACGCCTGATTTATCCATCGCCGTTGAGGCATACCAAAGCTCGAATTGCTCACTCCGCCGCTTATATGAATATCGGGAAATCGCTTACGAATTTCTCGTATCGATTCGAGCACGTCAAGCCCCGCATTCGCTTCGCTATAAATTGCAAGAAAACACGGATCGATAAATATTTCCTCATTCTTTTTCCCCGCCTTTGTCAGCATTTCGATTAGCTTATCCGCCCGTTTAAGCCTTTCATCAACACCAGCAGGCACACCCTCATCACTCATCAGCAAAGCTATTACCGAACATTCGTTTTCGCTTACCACAGGCAGCAGTTGATCCGATTTTTGTTTCTCCAAACTGATGGAATTTATGATTGGTTTGCGCTTTACCTTCTTCAAGCCAGCTGATATTGCAGCCGAATTGGCACTATCAAGCGAAAGAGGCAAATCACAAGCTGACTGCGTTACATCAATCAGCCATTCGATATTTTCCACTTCACGCGACGGATCGCCACCGTTAATATCCAGATACGTAGCACCTGCCTGCTCCTGCGATTGGGCAAGATCTATTATCACCTGTTCATTCTTATCCGCAAGTGCCTTTGCAACCTCTTTCCGTGTCGCATTTATCTTCTCGCCAATGATAATCATAGTGCTATTTACCGCTTGTCTCCTTCTTCTGATTAGCCGATTTCAATGATTCTTCCGCTTGCTGTTCTTTCATAAGTTGTTTTATGCGAGCAGCTGCAAAACTCGTATTGGTTCTGTCAATATCGGGCTCTTCGGTAAGCACGCGTTTATACATCGCAAGTGCCTTTGCCCTATCATGCAGACGAAAATCATAAATCACAGCACACTGAAAACGAACAGGGTGGGGCGTCTTCGGATCCCATTTCATTGCAAGCTCATAATATTTGACAGCTTGCGTATTGTCGTTGAAATATTCCTTAAGAATCTCAGCTGCATAAAAGGCTGCATCGTCTATCTTATCGCTATTGGGATATTTCTTTATGAGCGTGATGAAATCATCGAGTGCCTCTTTAAGCTTTTTCTTATCATTTACCAGCGGAAGTATCTGACCCTCATGATATAATTTCAATGCCTTCTTATAAAGCTCGTCAGCCTCTGCTATACTGTTAGTCGGTTCGAGATTTGTTTTCTGAACTTCGATTGTAACCAGATACGGATATGTCCGAACCATCTTCAAGTCAGCATATTCCTTAGCAGCCCACTGTGCCTTTTCGAAGTACCCATGATCGAGATACCAATTGTTAAGCAACACCAACAGCCTTTTATAATCAGCTCTCGCTTGAGCAAGCCGTTCTACCAAATCAACTTCCGTAACGGTTTTCATATTTATATCGCCCACCGTTGTCTTATCCAGATCGTTAAGTTCGCCAAGACGGATAGGCTTGACTTCCGCTTTCTGTTGTGCACAGCCACAAATAATGAGAGCCAGCGACATTATCACCGAAAAACGCATTATAGATTTCATAATCCTGACCTCCGATTTTCAAAAGAGAAAATATATTATCATTAATTCAACACCAAGCCAAAGGATAAATCAAGCAATTTTCCCTTTCTCTTGCGGTATTTCCATAATATAAATAATATACGCGATTATAAAATAGGAAAATATGCAAATGAATGTATCCGATACGGAAAAACAACAAGTTTTACAATATTATCGTTTATGGATTATCCTTACGATATTTTCGGGTGTAATGTTTCTATGGTGGCTTATCGCGGGTGGCTATCTATGGGACGGCTATCCATGCTTCGTTTGGAATACCGGTTGGTATATCCGAGCGATCTTCTTTGCAGGCCTGCTTAGCTGCGTAATATACTTTCTGGAATTACTATTAGCTGCGTTCAAAAACCCCGACAATTTCAACGCTACAACTATCATATTAGCTTTTATGAATTTCATATTACTGCGATTGATACTTGGTAGTGCGCTTCCGCTATTGGGAGATGAAGCATATCATTGGCTTTGGCCTAAGTTTATCGACCTGTGCTATTACGATCATCCGGGAATGTTAGGCTGGATCTGTTGGCCAGCTCGACAGGTTAGCAAAACCGATTTATCCGCTCGAATGATTCCGATAATTATGGGCACGATAACCGTGTTTCTGATGTGGCTGTTTAGCTATTGGCTAACACGCGAAAAACGCCTCGCAAATAAGACGCTCGCATCTCTGCTGATCATTCCGCTAAGCCTGCTTGGCACGTTGATATTATTTACCGACGTTCCGCTGGCTGTCCTGTGGATATTGGCAATCTGGGTAACGATATTAGCTACGGAGCGCAACAAAATCAGCTGGTGGATATTATTGGGCGTAATACTGGCAGCTGCTGTCAACTGCAAATTTCTCGCATTCCCGCTTATCGCAATGATCGGATTACATCTGCTAATCAATCCGCAGGCACGCCAATCATTCCGAAAAGCCGGCCCATACCTTACGCTTTTAATCATCGTTATCGGATTGACGCCTATTGTCTATTGGAATTGGCGACACGATTGGCTGACTTTCTATTTCCCCTTTGTCGAACGCACACATGCATTAGGATTCTATCCCAAAAGCACATTGGTATATATACTAAGGCAGGCGATTGTCGTCGGCCCGATTTTCGTTGTCTGGACTTTATGGACACCGGCTCGATGGGGAATTGCCCAATATCGCAAAAGAGACTACCGATCGGTTC
>WFQY01000196.1 GCA_015486815.1 Phycisphaerae bacterium
GGAATATAGAAAGGATTGTATAAATGAGCAAATACATCTTATTTAATATTCTGCAGGTTTTGGTTGTTATGGGGTTTTCTCCTTTAGCTATCGGAATATTAAATCGATTAAAAGAAATCGTACAGTCAAAACGAGGTCCGAGTATCTTTCAGCCTTACCGTGATTTGCGAAAATTGTTTTCCAAAGACCAAGTCATACCCAAAGAAAGCTCATGGATTTTTCGTGTAACACCTTACATCGTTTTCATAGCACCGATATTTGTAACGCTGCTTATTCCGGTATTAACCGATTATCCCCTTTTTTGGGCATTTATGGCTGATATGGTGGGTGCGGGGTTCATATTAGCATTAGGCGGATTCTTCGCCACGTTAGCTGCTGTAGATACAGCCAACCCATACGGACCGATGGGTGCCAGTAGGACGCGTATGGTCGGATTTCTCACCGAACCGATTTTCATTATCGTTTTCTTTACCGTTTCATTCGTAGCTAATTCAACTATTCCATTTATCGTTCAACAAAAATGGGTAACCCCGATATCCAACTTTTTCGAGCCCTCACATATTTTACTGTTGGTTTCTTTCATTATGTTGATATTAGCGGAAAAGGGACGCATCCCTGTAGATAATCCGTCGGGTCATTTCGAGTTGGCAATGATAGATGAATCAAAGGGGCTTGAGTATTCAGGAAAAGCGGCTGCACTTATGAAATGGGGCGGATGGATGAAATTTTTTGTGTTGATGATAGTTTTTATGAATGTCCTTTCGACTCCTTGGGGGCTCGCTTCCGAACTAACATGGTCCGCCGTACTATTAGCTATCCCACTTGTATTATTCAAAATTTTACTGTTCATAATATTTCTTGTCATAATAGAGTCGTCGTTAGCTAAATTAAGATTATTTCGTATCAGTGAATTCACAAGCGCTGCATTTGTCATAGCTGTCATTGCAATGCTAACAAGTGTCTTTACTCAGTATGGAGGTAAATGATGCAGTCTGTCCAAAATGTTCCAGCTATCATAGGCAACCTTAACGCATTGGTCGGAGGCCTGTTTATTATCTCTACCTTCGGGATAATGGCTACCAGACAAGTGCGAGCTTGCCTGAAATTCTTTATCTTACAATCGATTTTTCTTGCCTGCTCCGCGTTTCTGTTGGGAAGCTATCCCCTTTCCATAGACTTATTCGGCGTCGGACTTATAAACCTCTTTACCAAAGTCTGGTTTATTCCTTGGCTGTTACGGCGATTCGTAAAACAATCGGTTTATACCAGAAGAGAAATTACTCAGGTGGTTAGTATCCCCATATCTCTATTGATTGCTTTGATACTTACCATTCTGGCATATTCATTCAGCCTGCCATGGATAGGCGCCGCACACGCTTCGGGAATGGCTCGTATCAATGTCCCGTTAGGGCTGGCTGCCCTGCTACTCGGAGTCTATACGTTAACGACAAGACGCGAAGCGGTGCCTCAATTACTCGGGCTATTAAGTATGGAAAACGGAGCATTTTTCGTGGGAATAGCTATCGCGCCGGATTTGCCTCTAATTGTCGAATTGGCTTTGACTTTTGATATCCTTGTCCTGACTTTCATTATCGGAATATTAACCCGTACCGTCCACAAGAGACTTGGTACGACTATGGTAGGAACATTGGCAACACTTCGAGAGGATAAAGGCAAATGATTTTAATTATTCTAATAATGATTCCGCTTATAGCAGCTGCGCTGTCTTTATTGTCAAGCCGTGCAAAATTCGCTACAACGATAACTCTTTTGGGCGCGGTGATTATGTTATTATTATCGGGCTGGGTAGCGGTAAATATTGTTAATTCTCCGAACCATCTTATCGTAGCGATTCCACATTGGATTGCCTTGGACGCATTGGGGGTGATATTTGTATTGCTAATCTCGATGATAAATGTAACATCTGCGCTCTTTGCTGTAGGCTATATGGACTTTTCCAAAACAGGCGGAGTTCGGCAATATCATTTGAATTATAACTTATTTGTCTTCTCCATGCTTATAATACCATTCCTACAGGAACCTAATCTTGTCTGGATAGCGGTCGAGCTTACCACTCTCTTTTCGGTATTATTGGTAGGTTTCGAGAATACGCACGAAGCACTCGAAGCAGCATGGAAGTATGTTGTCCTTACCGTTATGGGAGCCGCTATCGCTCTGCTTGGCTTTTTGATATTATACTGGTCAGCCAAACAGGCAAATGTTTCCGAATATACATGGGACGGGCTCATTCAGGCAGCACCGCACATCTCTCCGGTATTACTCAAAGCAGCCTTTATATTTATTTTTGTCGGATTGGGAGTAAAAATCGGATGGGTACCTTTACATACATGGTTACCCGACGCATATAGTCAAACTCCTACGCCCGTATGCGCAATTCTTTCGGGCATCGATACATCTGTTATTCTTTATGTCATACTTCGTTTACTACCTATCATTTCTATTTCGCATAGTATTAGTATTCACATATATGACTGGATGATAATTTTCGGACTTATTTCCGTCGGAACATCAGCATTTCTGTTGTTGAGTGTCAGAGACTATAAACGCCTATTTGCCTTTTCCACAATAGAACACATGGGCATTATTTTGGTAGCACTGGGTATGGGTGGCATTGCAGCGAACAAAGCTGCAATATTGCAGATCATCGGACACTCATTTACAAAATCATTTTGTTTCTTAGCCGCTGGCAGTGTACTGTACATAGCTGGCACAAGGGAAATATCGTTGGTACGAGGCTTGATAAAACGTACACCTTTGTCAGGCTTGGCGATGTTGCTCGGAGGATTGGCAATAGCGGGTGCTCCGCCTTTTGTCTTGTTTTTGAGTGAATTTTCCATACTCAAAGCAGGATTGAGCCAAGGCAGATATATCGTTATAGGACTGTTGGGTTTCTTCGTTATAACAGCCTTCTTTGCGATTATGAAGCATATAAATCTAATGGTGTTCGGCACGGAAAAAGACAACGAAACGGATACGAACAAAAACCATTCTATAAAATATGCACTACCTATAAGTTGTAAGATAACGCTAATCGTAGCTGCTATACCTATTATTGTCTTCGGGGTTTATATCCCGGCAATTATGTACAAGTTGATAACACTTGCCGCACCAATAATCGGAGGTTAACTCTATGAAACTTATAGACATTATCGACCAAGTGAATAAACTCTGGCCTGACGGCATAGAATCACATACGAACATATCAGATACAACAGTTGAATTGCAGTGCACGCGCAAAATTGTACCGCAAGTTTGTCAGTGGCTCGCAAACGAGTTGGAATATCATTTTGTGGGTCTGATTACCGAAGAATATCCTTCGAAATGGGAACTGCGATATGTCTTTGTTTCCGACGCTGACAAAGGATATATCCACGTAAAGGTACACTCACCAATAGAAGACAAGCACTTTCCAAGCGTAAGTGTCCTCGTACACGCTGCTGATTGGCATGAACGCGAAGCGGAAGACCTCTTCGGTATCATCTTTGATGGTCATCCTCGTTTGGGAGATTTTATATTACACGACGATGCATGGCAGGAAGGTGTCGAACCCATGCGAAAAGATTTCGACCCGAACTCCGCTTTGTCTAATCGTCAACCGAGAGACAACTGGACACCGAGACGGATTGTCGATATACCGGGCGCCTTTATTATGCCAA
>WFQY01000197.1 GCA_015486815.1 Phycisphaerae bacterium
GAACATAAGCAGCATATGCATTTATTCGTCCACTGTGCATTTTCACTAAGGTTGCAGAGAGCCATTGTGAAAAATTGGCCAACGGATATAGGAATAAACGGTCTATCATGTGCACCTCTTTTTGATTTCGACGTATCGACATTCGAAAATGTTCTGCGATAGCTTCTCGTCGGTCGGTTATTCGTGGTCTTAGAATTGCACTAAAGATGACCCTAACCGGTTGAGCAAATCCTGTGGCGGTATAAGTCATCTCAGGCAGCAGATATCTCACTCCACCATTCCATCTCGGTGCGTATTGTATCTTTCTGCGTCGCGCAGCTAATAGCCAAACCATAATGACGCATATAGCTAATAAGACTAAAAGAGTAACGAACATATAAGATGTTGACATAGCAAATACCACGGGATTTTCCTTTCCGCCGCGGTGAATAACGGCTAATCCTCTGGCTGGCATGAATCCCTTTCCTATTTGTCCGCCTATGTTATGGAAATCGTTAACAAAGTTTTTTGGTAATTTGTTATTGTCTGTCTGATGATACATAAATAAATTAGGAATTAGTGCTTTTGATGCACTCGCTCCGGTAAGAGGCATAGCTACTCTGTCGAGAGAGGGAATAATGTAGGTCGGCAATATTCCCAGAATCAGGCATATAACTGCGAGAGCCCCCATCGGTATTAGTGCGGTCTTTGTTGTTTCGGTTGTATTATCAGCGGCTTGCGAACGTGATATTCCAAGAAAGCCCATAGCAAAAAATCGTACAAAGCATGTTACAGCAAGCCCTGCGGTAAGTGCAAGCATCACGCCTGCTATTACAAAAGCGATTTTGACTTCCCACGAGGCTAATTCCACACTTCTAAGAAGGGATTCGAGAGTTAGCCATTCACTGACAAAACCGTTAAATGGTGGCATTGCCGAAATAGATAAACTGCCCACTAATACAAATAATCCTGTCCATGGCATTTTTTTCAGTAATCCGCCCAATTGGTCGAGATTTCTACTTCCGGCATTGGAATCGACCGTACCGGCGCCCATAAAAAGCAGGCTTTTATATACGGAATGATTTGCCATATGATACAAGGCAGCAATCATAGCAATAGCTGCAAATACAGGGTGTCCTGCTGTTCGGAAGATAAGGCTCGCACCCAGTGCGGTACAGATAATACCCATATTCTCAATAGAACTATGTGCCAATAATTTCTTTAAGTCGTTTTCAATCGTGGCATACAAAATGCCGACTAACGAAGAAATCGCACCTATAATTAAAACGACAATGCCTTCTCCTATAAAAGTAGTATTGAGAAGATCAAATAGCACACGTAAAATTCCGTAAATTCCAAGGTTTAAGATGAGGCCTGAAAGTAAAGCGGAGACATTTGCCGGTGCGACAGGATGTGCTCTCGGTAGCCAGAAATTTACAGGTATAAGACCGATTTTTGTAGAGAAACCTAAAAATATTAAGAGGAAAACCGTCCAATGCAGACTCGTTGAAAGATTGCCGCAGGCTGACTGTATTGCCGAAAAGCTCGTCGAACCCGCTGTGTTTGCAAGAATAATGAAAGCTATTGTTATAGCGACTATGCCCGCTTCTCCGACGGCTAACATAAGATAGCTTGCACGCCTCGCTTCTTTTCTATCATATTCGCTGTTGACTAATATATAACAGAGCAGGGACATAGCTTCCCACGCTATAAGAAAGGAAAATATATCACCAGCTATCAGAATAACACTTATGGAAGCTAATAACAGTAAGTAAGAAAATGCGAAACCTTTGATATTTAAACGTTCTCGGTAGCCCTTGATGTATTTACCAGAAAAGATGGAAACAGCGATAAATATAGCTCCCACTATAATCAAAAATAGTGCGGAAAGACGGTCTATAGTTACAGTTAATGTGCCAATATTAGGAATAGTCCATAATGAGCTATGATAGCAATTTCCCACATAAAGACTATATGCTCCTAATATGAGCAGCAATAATGAGCTTATACTGGCAAATACGGATAGGCTTATTATGGTTTGTTTTTTGGGCAGCAACAATACCGCTACAAACCCTAATAAATATAGGACAAAAGTTGTTGTAAGTAAAAGACTAACTGTATTCATCTGTTGTTGCCTCCTGTTTTCTCAGCTAAGGTATTATCGATATTTTGCTCTTTAACACCCGCAAGGACAAGTAGTCCGTGCAATATTGCTAACGGCGGAGGTGGACATCCCGGAATTTCAATATTGACGGGTATAATGTCGTTGACTCCCTGTTCGGTTACAAAGCTATTTTCGAATATGCCTCCCGTCAGGGCACATGTTCCGACGGCCATTACTCGTTTAGGAGTTGGCATAGCTTCATAAGCCTTTAGCAATGCAGGTTTCATGTGGTCAGTTACAGGGCCTACCACCAATAAGATATCCGCTTTTCGCGGTGTCGGAGTAATGAAAAAACCTAATCTGTGCATATTGTAAAAAGGATTGTTCAATAGCTTTACTTCGTTAAGGCACGCTCCGCAGTCTCCCGAATCGACTACACGTATATGCAATGAATGTTTAAATTTTTCGGGGAAATTCGGTAATTCGCCTCGCACCGTAGCCCATTCGAAATCCGTTTTCCAATCCATAGGATTTTGTACGTTGCGCAGACATCGATAGCAGTGAATGCATCGTCGGTGATTTACATACATTTTTTCGTTGGAATTTTTTAATGCACCCGTTGGACATCGTTCGGATATTTTGTCGGCATTTGTTTTGCTACAGTCCGTCTCCGAAGGAAATCCGGGAGAAATCCCGGGAGTAGTGTCTGTTTCGTCGGGATATTTTGTTGTTACGATTCCGGTCTTTAATCCTCTTATAACCCATCCGTCCATATTAACACTCCGATATCAAAATTAGCTGTATTATTTGTAATTTATCTGTACCTCATTCGTAATTTGTTTGTAATTTATTATCTGTCATTTTCGGCTACCGAAAGCCCGAAAGTCGCAAGGATAATAGGAAAATCCTGAAAAGCGAAATTCTCCGCTGCCAAGTGAAATCCATGCCAGTTCGCAAAAGAGGGTGTAAGCAATTTATATCTTTTTATCTTTCCGCTTTCATCGATATTTATCCAATGCCAAGTAGCACCTCTCGGTGTTTCAGTTCCAGCTAAAGCTGATCCTTTATTGATTGTATATGGCTTAAAGATTTCTCCGTCTTGCAACTTTTGAGTGATTTGTTCCATAATGCGGAGCGATTCCCTTGCTTCGGAGAATAAAACGCGAAGACGAGCATATCCGTCTCCTTCGTATTCCACCGGAACATCGAAATTGAGAGTATCGTATAGGCAGTATGGCTGCATTTTTCTGAGGTCGTTGCAATAGCCTGCACCTCTTGCTACGGGGCCTACGAGCCCATGATTTCGAGCTTCTTTTTTGCTTACGATACCAACCTCTTCGATACGATCTAAAAAACTGCTTGTATTCGTTAGCAATTTCTCGAGTTTATTAAGTTCTTTTATAATCTTTTTAAGCTCCGCAACAGCGTCTTTACACAAATCGTTATTGCAATCTTTGCTCAATCCGCCGGGAATAGCTAACCCGAACAAATAACGATGACCGGTCAAATATCCTGTAAGCCTAAGGATTTTCTCTTCCAGAATACCTATTTGGTTAGCAGCTACCACTAAGCCGGTTGAGCTGCATATGCCTTCGATAGTGCTGATATGGCTACGTAATCGTTCCAGTTCCGCGAAAAAACATCTGAGCATTTGCGCACGTATCGGAATTTCAACTTCACTTATGCGTTCAACCGCGAGGCAAAATGCCAATGCATTCGAAAACGCAGCTGTACCGGAAAACCGCTCAGCTAAAAAAAGTGTTTCGTCAACCGAACGATTCTCCGCTAATTTTTCAATTCCTCTGTACTTAAAAAACAAGCGAGGAACGGTTCGGATTACTTCTTCGCCGATAGTTTCAAGCTGAAAATGTAC
>WFQY01000198.1 GCA_015486815.1 Phycisphaerae bacterium
ATGTCCATATTTAGAAAATATTTGTTTTTCGATTTCTTCGGGGTTCTGGCTTGTTTGCCAAGCTATCCTTGCATGTTTTACTAACCACTTAGTAAGAAGATGTTCTCCCCATTGTCCAAACCATACACTTTTGCTTTCCTTATTTTTGGGTTGTAGACAGATTTTCAATCTTACCTGTAAGAGACATCCCAGTGACCGTCGAAGAGTGGAACATTCTGCATCCCCTTTAAGGTGTTCTCTCAATATACGATCGAATAGCGTTCTATGTGCAACTTCTCCTGCAATACCAATGTACAACAACGTCCATCTTCCGACAGTTATCAATTGTTGCTCGATGATATCATCGGGAAGAAATGATGTATCGTTAAAATACCAAGCATATATACCTTCCTGTTTTGGAGGAGTAATGTTGCCATTGAGTAATTCGCTCGGATCTATTAGTAAAACCCGAGAATCTGTAAAATAATGTGGAATGTCTTTGCGATCCGATGTAAAGTTCGGTGATACTGAAACCTGTTTTGTATTTTCTAATTGATTAACATCATCTTTTTCATCCCTTCCTTGCTCATCTGATATGGTGGATACTCTGGGTTTGTCACTAACTATTTCAGGTTCTGTTATTGTCGTCTGAGGCGAATCATATGGATAATTACAATAGGTACAATATTCCCCATTGAAAGCATACGGAGAATTACACCGAGGGCAACGCAAGGGTTCATCATTTGCCATTGATGTATCGTCTTGAGGGCTGTATCGATGTTTATTTTCTTTCACCGGAACATAATCTTCTGAGCGATGTAAATGTTCATTTAATATTCTCAACCGAGTCCATGCTACAATGAATACTGCTGGAATTGTAGCCGTAAAAGCAGGTCCGGGCAAATTTACGATGTTCTCTACAATATTACCAACTACAATACCAATTCCTAAACCAATAGGTCATCCCAAACCGTATCCTATTCCAGCTCCAAAATAAGTTATAGGTCCCAATGACTTAAAGAAATCGGGCTCAATTTTCTCAATCAACCTGGCAACAATCAAACTTACAAGAGCATATCGAAGTTTGCGCTTTTTGTACTTTGGTGACATTCCAATGGTACGCCAAATATTATTATCGAACGGTACCCCAATAGAATTTTCAATTTGTGTTTCAAATTCTTTCCTATCTTTTTTGTTCAGCGATTTATGTGCTTGTTTTAAGACATGTTCACATAGCTGCCATTCCATAATATCAATATCCGCTTTGTCCCGTACCTTTGCATCAAGTTTATTAGCTACGTCAGCTACAATTTCACGATATTTCACACCATGCCCACGAATCTTATTTGCAATAGTATTACCACCTAATTTTTGAAGTTCATCCGCTATTAACATAACGTCACGACAAGATTCATCGAGTTCAAAACTGAAAGCTTTCTTCATAGCAGTGAGGAGTAACTTAAGCTCTTCTTCCCGAGCTGATTTGAGAACTTCTATTAATTCCGTGTCAGATAAAACAAAATTCTCATCCATATCAACACCTCCGAGTCAGGATGCCTATAAGAATGCATTATATTTCGCCATATCAATTTTAACAAATCGTTTTTCGATGCCATAATAATGTCGTGATAATAATGTCAAATTCAAACTTTCAGCTTTTATTTTTCGCATGTCCCTCATATAAGAAGTTTTCGACATAACCTTAAAAACATCCCCCAGCTTCTGCCAATCGCGTGTATAGGACATATGGCGATAAACGGCAAAAGAGTCTCGACAGCATCGCAAAAGATAAGTGCAGATTATAATTGCGGATTAATACAAGGTTTCAAGCAAAATGGCGACATTGTGGTGCTTGTTATAAAAGTAGGTAGATTTACACTTGTCCCCGGTTGCTGAGTGTCCCGCAGGTGGGCGGGACATATCGAAACGCCCGGACAGGTATAAAATTTACCCACTTTTATGACGTACACCCTCGTTCTCTTCTAAGACGTTTTTTCTGCGTAGGATGTGGTGATAGTGTTGGACGAAGCGGTGAGCTTCGTCGCGTATCTGCTGGAGCAGTTTTAATGCGGGATTGTTTCGCTGAAGGCGAATAGGATTGCTATAGTCAGCGTCGGTATAAATTTCCTCATTCTTCTTAGCAAGTGAGATAATCTTCGGTGGGCTAAAATGCAGATGCTCGAACGCTTTGATAGCAGCGTTAAGCTGGCCTGGGCCACCGTCGATGAGAATCAAATCAGGCAGCAACTCTTCGCCGTCGGCAGCGTGCCTATATCTGCGAGTTATAACCTCTTCGAGC